>DATHGW010000451.1:0-16349 GCA_035317445.1 Puia sp. | reverse complement strand
AACGGCATCGTTACAATGACGGCGGGCGCCAAAGGTGCATTGAGCGATTTCACAAATACGCTGAGTCCCGTATACACAGGACTTACCAGTTTCATCAACACGAATGATCCAACGCCTCCGACCAAACCAAAGGCTTACTTGAACTGGATGCTGCTGGATGAACAGTTCAAATACGTGAGCAGTTATCCGCAAAGTGGCGCCGTGCCTGTTGCAACGGCTGGAACGAACGGAGGAGTCTTGCAATCTCCTCTGGGCTATACAGGAATTCCGATCACCAAAAATGGATATTTGTATATTTGGGTGAGTAATGAAACGCCTGCTTGGGATGTGTTCTTTGACAATCTTTCTGTTGTGCACAGGCCAGGGCCCCTATTGGAAGAAACGCACTATTATCCGTTTGGGTTGACGATGGCGGGAATATCTTCAAAAGCATTGAAACCTAATTATTCGGAGAATAAATATCGTTACAACAAGGGCTCTGAACTTCATAACAAGGAATTTTCCGATGGTTCAGGATTAGAAATGTATGAAACACATTTTAGAAGTCTTGATCCTCAAATCGGAAGGTTTTGGCAACTTGATCCAAGACCGGATCTCGCAGAAAGTCCTTATGCTGCAATGAGGGACGATCCCATCCTCATTAATGATCCACTAGGTGACACTACAATTGTGGATAAAACGGGTTACATAACTAGCCAGCATGGCAAGGATAATTTGGTTTTTTTACAAAAGGGGAAAAAATTAATCAATATAGGTGAACTTGGTAAAACTATAAATGCCAATAAGATATTTAAAAACCTACTCGCAAAAAATATTGCGTATGCAAAAGGTATCATAAATCCAATAACTTTCCGAAATCTTGTTAAGAATAAAGGTGAGTGGGACTTAAAAAATAATACTAAAACAATCTTTGGATTGGCACATAGCTTTGACAAAGGCAAGGAAACTCAAACTCAATTTTCATTTCAAGGTAAACAATATGATACAGAAGAATTAGGGAATTTCCATTATGGTGCAACCGGTTCTGCCACTTGGTTTGGAAGCGACTATATTCTATTGCATGAAGCGGGGTTAGGTCAAATCGCAGCAGGAACCTCCAAACCAGAATGGCAGCAATATAGAACAGTAGTAGGTAGATATGGAATGACAACTAAAGTTGCATTGCCGCCTTACGGGGATGATCCACATGATCAGGATATGATAAAGGAAGGCATTAAATATTACAATTCAAATAAAAATACTAAAGAGGAGGATTAAACATGCAAATTGTTAAATTACTTACGATAATTATTTTTTTTCAAAGTTGTAGGTTTGAAAAAGATGAACGGCTGTTGGAAGAACATAAAATGATTAATGGTGAAATTATAAGAATTTATTACGTTGGTTTAGGGGCGACCACAAAGGACGTAATACAAGTAAGAAAAATTGCATCAAATCAAAAAGACAAATTATTGAAGGTTTTTGAAAAATACAACTATCTACTTAGCTCAAGGATACTTAATGATACTTCTTTACAACTTCTTTTAAGCGATACAGGATATCATAACTACAACAACAAAGTGGATACAATACTTGTAAATATAAAGTAATGGCCAAGCCATACTTCGTTCAATGACGTTCTAATTATGTCATCGAGTTGAGATTCGTGAAATGAGGCAGACATATAAAATAGATGAAAAAAAACCTTCTCGAAAAAAATAACACCCTTCATTTTACTGAAAGGTGTTTCGCGGTACCTCTACAACGGTAAATGAATAGACTACATTTATTGATGGTGCTTATTGTGTTCGACCAAAGCAATATCAGCAAAACTCTTGCCAGGATTCGTTGATAGTAAATCACAAATTCAGGATAAGAACAACATCATTTTAGCTCAGTTAACAGTTTATACTTCTGTAATTTAGCAATTCAAACTTACTGAAGAACAAAATATATACTTGATGAACCTGTCTGCCATCTGCAATACCTTCTAATGGTTCCGTCCATTGTCGGCCGTCCCATCCAACAAATCGAAATGTATTGTTATTCCCTGAATCATCCGCGAGTTTCATGCTCTCCCAATTAAGTAAAATAGTATTCGACCCTGGCATTGTACTTGCGTGCATATAAGTTTTCCATTCGTTACCATCGGTTCCTAAATATGTTAGATACTCAAACCCGCCTGTCCAATCACTATTTTAGTTAACTTTTACAAACCATTTTGGTTGACTCGCAAATGGAAGCATGTCGGTTAGCCTAAAAGTTATCATAATTTGATTTGTTCTTGCAATTCGATTTAATCCAGGCTGCTCTTGATAATAAATAGTAGTTGTGTGTCCGGGACGATTGTGTTGTGCAGGTGCAATTTGCCATAGGGATGCTAACAAAACGACTAGGTCGATCCTGCCAAAGAAAAGGAACATCAAGTAATAGTCGAAGAAACGGTTAGGGCCATTATCGAAGCACTGAACAAGCTGTAAGTTTTATTCATCCTCCGAAGTAACCATATCAGCTAGCGACCAACTAGACTTCGCCCTATCATCCAGGGATAGTTATTAAAAGATATATATTTTAGATTTTTCCTTTTTTAAAAGATTTTGCAAGAATTTAATTGCCTTTTCAAGTCGAAGTATATTTGAATTATCAAAACTATTGACTTTAGTTTCTGAAAGAATTGATCTATACAATAAATATTGAATCGCTTCTTGATTGAAATTTTTTAACCCATTTTCTGACACGCCTAGAGCATTAGCGACCTGAGATATTTTATCATCTTCCATTTTTTTGGCTCTTTCCATTTTAGAAACAGCCTGTTTTGTTATTCCGAGTGATGAACCCAGTTCTGTTTGGGAAACACGCAAAAATCTACGAACCCCTTCAATTTTCTGCCCAATATTCGTAGTATCGTTGTATGTATTTTTATTAATTTGATGAATTATTTTTGCTTTCTCAAAACTTTTTATCACAGCCATAGACACCTCCAAAATGTCAGCAATCTTGCCTAACAATTTGTCCTCAATCTTACTTCGCGCCTCAATCTTTGATAAAGTCTGCTGAGTGATTTTAAGTTTGGCAGCTAAAATCTCTTGTTTTATGCCAAGAATATGCCTGATTGTTTGAATGTTTTTCCCAATATGTATTTCGGAATTACTTTTCACTAGTAAAATAAACTTCTATAGTGGCATAAAGATATTAAACACTCAAGTAATTCAATAATAGCCTTTTCATTATTGGGAAGAAAACATAAAGTACGATCCAGTCTTTTCCGGTGTGACGGGGATGAATCTTATTTTTTTGAAGGTCTTTTTCCTTGCCATCAATCCTCGATTTATTGATGAATTTTGTTATTAGTGTCTCTTCGCAATTATTTGACTGTAAATTAATTAATTAAGGTATATTATAATAGGTATGCCAGTTGCTATTTGGAATTTATACTTTAACCTACACGTATGAAATAGGGTGATTTAACCCTATTTTTACTTTTATATCTGTCCATCAACAATTAACAGTAAATTTATTATATCGTACTTCTGCATTTAAAAATATTGAGGGCCAAATGTAAATAGGATGTCCTGCGAATGATTGTTTGGTGATGAGTCCTTTTTTAAATAGAAATCAAATTTTGTAAAAGTACTTCAAATGTTTTGCTCGATCTGGAATGGGGATTCTCGGCTTCACACTTTGGTAATATGTAAATGCATAAGATTAATTCGATACACTTTTTCTTTTTAAATTCAAGATGGTTTTGTAAATAGATGCCCTTAAAGAAAATAGAAATGTAAGAATCCTTTTTTATGGAGGAGCTGCTTCAATATTTGAATTCTGTACATCCTCTTTCAAAAGGGCTTCAGGAGTATCTTGTTGAAATAATTAAAACTAAAACTCTTCCAAAGAAAACCTTCTTATTAAAGGCTGGCCATACTAGCCGTAATATTTGCTTCATTTCAAAAGGGCTGCTAAGGGCCTTTTATGTCAAAAATGACGAGGAGGTTTCCAGTTGGTTTATGAAGGAGGGAGATATCATAGTATCCATTGAAAGCTTCTATGATCAAACCCAGAGCTACGAATCGATTCAGGCAATTGAAGAGACGCAGGTGCTTTATATTTGCTATGATGAATTAGAACTAATATACCAAAAGTACCCAGAATTTAATTTTATAGGACGCGTACTAACTATCCAATACCTCACCAGGTGGGCAAAACAACTCTATTCCATCCGTATGCAAACCGCTTCTGAACGCTATCAATGGCTGGTCACGCATCACCCTGAATTGGTACTACGTGTGCCTGCGAAATTCATCGCGTCTTACCTCGATATCAATGAAGTAACACTTAGCAAGATCAAGGGAAAGAAACTCAACGACAAGAACTAAACTTAATTGGCATTAACATATTAAAACTATAGTTATGAAAATTTCGTTTCTATTTTTTTCATCCCTGTTTTTGGTGATAGTCTGCTTTGTGGCTTGTAAGAAAAATGATGGATTATCTTTTAAACAAGAATCTATCATTGAAGCAGCAAAATCCTACTTTATAAGGGAAGTTTCTTCTGGTGACGCCAGTATTGCGCCCAGTTCAAAATCAGCAAATTGGCAAAAAGCAACCGTGATTGACTTTGAGTCTGCTGAAGCCGTGGTTGTGCCTATTCAATTTAGCAAGCCATCCTTGATAAAGTCGAGTTTTGGAGGAAGCGCTATATATTCCGCCGACGATTTAACAAGGCTACTGATTTACAAAGACAAAAACCACCTATATCATTCGGAATTGGTTATGTCTTTACCAGATAGCAATTATTTAGTTTCTGATCGCCGAACCTTTTCAGGAATTATAGTAGTTAAAGATTGGGGCGAGAATTTTTTAAATGAATACAAAATTTCTGATGGAAAAACCATGAAGTTAGGTTTGGAATCAAATTCAGCAAATCAGCCGAAAATTTCCGTGAATACAATTCCAAAAAACAGTGAGCAATCGAATATGCTGGCCCTGCAAGTCTGCTACTCCTACGAGCAATACAACTATTCTGTGGATGATCCCGAAGGCGGTGTCTTTTCGACTACAAGCCTCGGCTGTAACACCTACTTCATTGATGACGGGAGTATTACATATGGTGGAGGCTATGCCAACGTAGGATCCTCTAGTGGTGGTGGCGGCGGTGCCAGTGGAATCAGTCCAGTCAAAACATTTACTGTTGTTAACGGGAATAATATTATTGGAAACATAAAAGACTATACAAAGTGCTTCGACAATATTGCTGGCAGTAGTCACTCCTATCAGGTTACTCTTTACGTGGATCAGCCAAAACCAGGGACAAGACAAACCTGGGGCTTTTCCCCTAGCGGTGCAACAGGTTCATCATTTGGATCTAATCCAGTGGATGTCGGTCATTCGTTTATGGTTTTTACTGAAACGTCCGGTTCACAAACAATTTCCAGAAATATTGGTTTTTATCCTCAAGGAAGCGTGAACCCATATTACCCGTCGACGCAGGGACAACTTAATAACGATGCTGGACATATCTACAATATCTCGCTAACTGTAACTGTGACAAGTTCCCAATTTTTTAACATGCTCAACTACGTGGATCAAGGAAATAATTCTGGCTATAATTATAATCTGAACTCTAACAATTGTTCTTCATTTGCACTGCATACGCTTTATGCAGGGAATATCTATTTACCTTCAACTGTCGGTACCTGGACCGGAGGCTCTGGAAACAATCCTGGCGACTTAGGGGAAGATATCAGAACTATGCAATTATCTTCTAATATGTCAAGAAGTGTTCAGTCTTCACCCCATCCGAATTTAGGAAGCTGTGATTAAAAATGAACGCATATGAAATTAATCGTGTTAGTGCTAGCGTTATTCATGGAAAGTAAATCGTTTTGCCAAACCAATATTTGGCAAGAAACAAGCAATTGGAGAATTTATAACATCAAGAGTAAAGAATCATTTAATTACTCTTTGGATACCTTAAGCCATTTTAAAAACATCCGGCTAAATGATGATAGCATGAAAGTATTTCTTTCCAATGTCTCACCAATCCCCATTGAAAGAATCCCTGTCTGGATGGGTTTCTATATTGCTTCGTGCCAAACCAAAAACGGAACAAACTTAAAACTTGAAATCAGCACTTATGGAGGTTTTTTTTACAATGAAAAGGATAAAAAATATTACGAATTGTCCCCGGAAATGAGAATCGGATGGCTGAACTATTTCGCAGAGAGTGAGGTAGCTCTGCAATCTTTATAACAAGATGTAACAGCACATTTGGAGAGCTACGACACGCATGAAAAAATATGTTTACCTACTGAACTAAATGGCAGTTGCACGAATCCTGAACTGTATATTGATTCATTGCTTGCTCCACAGTTGTTGCCTAATATTAAATTGGAAAGTTTAAAAAATCATTAGGCATCCCCGCATTCAAAGCAGAGTACAATCAGAATCCAGCGGCGAATGAGTTCGGGCTTATTAAAGCAGAGATGTTTGAGATCGTGGCTGAAGTTCCGTCAAATGATTCGCGGTTATTTGTCGTCTTTAACGGCGCATTGACTGCCGGCAAAAGATCAGACTTTAGTATAGCGATCGCATGCCTATTTTATTCCGGTACAATATTTATTACCAATATCTTCCGACGCAAATTAGAATACAACCAGTTGAAGATCGAATTTGTTGACCGGATTAGGTCGGTTAATCGGTATGATTCACGTACTAGGTTTATGCAGAACCGAAGGCTAGTGGACAACCGATCATTTCCGATCTTAAAATAAACAAAGGCCGAGCCAGAGGTTAAAATAGATTTATCGGGGTACGCTAATCTGACGCCTCTTGAAACTGAAACGATCAAAGCCCGTATCATTGCCGATGCCAATGCGAAATTTAAAGCTGACCTGCACCAGGCAACCAATATTAAAAACGGCCTGCCAAAAAATGCAAGCCTGCTCGATCAGATATTAGCTGAGCGCGGTTAGGAAATCCCAAAATAAAATAATTATTTCGGTTCAATTTAACCCTGCACGTCTATGCGGGGTTTTTTATTAGGACGATTTCTTCCTTTATTAATTTTATTTCCTTTTTCATTGCTTCGGTTGAATCATGGAGATCGGAAATATATTTCAATAGATCCCCCATTGATTCCCATTGCGCAGTTGATAAATTAGCAAGGCGGGTCGATAAATTACTTGCTTTTATAAGGTATTTATTTGTCGTATTTTGAATATAAGTACTAAAATTTACTGCAATAGCGAAAAAATTAAACGCAACGACAAAAATAAAATACTCGTCTACTTTAAAAGACCCAAACATAAACCATACAATTAAAGCCACTGGCACACCGTAAACAAAGATAAAACGTAGAAATGTTTTGAAATTTGTAACAGGAGCTAACATCGATTTAAATAATGGATCAAACGAAGAAGAAATCAATGCCGCAACAATCGCAATTACATATTCCCTTGCCATGACTTAAATTTTAGATTTATTTACAAGGTAAACTTAATTACGGATAACCGACGGCCCATTACCCTGGCTATTCTTATCTGGGGTTTTTTTATTTCATATGTATGGTTTTATGTATTTTTGACGCGTAGAAAGCATGAAAAATATTAAAGAACGCAGAAAAAGTGAAACAAATAATTCTATTATTCTTACTATTCCCTCTTTTTTCTAAATCACAGGATTGTGTTAATTTGTTAGTGAAAAGTACCGATAAGTTCACAAAAAAAACCACCGTTTCTTTAAAATACACTATCGAAAAGATATCAAAAAATGGAAACATTCTTTTCTTAATGAATTTAAATAAAGATGAGGAAGGAGTAATAGTTCTTTCCATTAATATCAAAGACAAGGGGTTTGGATGTATAGATGAATACAGTAAAATCTATTTTCTATTTTCTGATAGTACAAGTGACATGATTCTAAATAACAACAAATTCAATTGCAATGGATTGGCACTATCATTTATTAATAGATATTTCAGCGGCAACGAGAAACTTGGGACTATGTTTTCTGAAAAAATAATTACAGATATTAAAGTTGAAGGTGTAAATGGTTCCTATGAGATCAGCCTTAATAAAGAAAAAGCTGAAAAATTTCGTCGCTCGGCAACTTGCATGTTTAAAAGTAGTTGATCCTACAATCTTGCCTTAAATGCCAATTATTCATTGCCCCCTTTGATTACAGCCTGTAAAATTCTTCTCAGGACTTTCTCGTCGTGATTTGTGCTTCTAATAATTTTCTTTTGATTGTCGTAATTGAAGTCTGAATAAGAGATTTCTATAAGTATTAAGTTGTTTTTTGGAATTAATGCTCTTCTTCTTTCATCGTAGATTCTTCTTTGTTCGCCACGATGAACTCCGCTAATTGTCATTCGGTCTGGCTTGTCGAAAAATTTTATAGGCTCCGTATGTTGTTGTTCTCTGTACTCTATTACGAGTTTAAGATCTTTATAATAAGCATCGACAGGTAGTCGCACTGCCGCACCGGTTCTATTCGTGTCGCCAAGCAAGAAATCGAATTTATGTTGCCGGGATGATGCTAGCCCTAAAACCTTATCGCATAAATCAAGCACATAATGTTCATCTTTATAAGAAGGTTTTACAGGGGCATTTCTCTCTATTTTTTTCTTTTTTCTTTCTATGAGTTTTGTTGTTGTCAGTGTTGCAAGTTGGACGTTTGGACCATTACGGTAAAAAAGATGCGGATAGTTTTTTGTCCTTCCATGAATTTGAAAGGCTGTAATTTTTGAATGATCCTTTTTTTGATACCATTTGTTTTTATTCAATTCTTCAGCAATTTCCTGAGTGGTCATCGAATGCCCCTTTTGTTCCAAGACCCTTACAATCGCTTCGTGAAGTTTCATGTTGAATATCCGCCGAAAATTAAGGCTATCCTCAAATATACGTAACATACAGGTGATCTGCATGCCGACTCCTGCTTACAATATCAATCGGTATCAAAAATCCTGGCTGAAAGAAAAATATTTTTGTTTTTAGGAAAATGTGGATTCTGAAACGTTCCCGACCGCTAGGTACAATGGGTATGAGAAAACGAGTTTTGATATCGAGATGGTAAATCAAATTTCGTATATTTGCCAAACACGTTTTATGGCTGATTACAGATTTCATGTTGCAATTTCGTTTTTACATCCAGACGAAACACTGGCGCTGGAGCTTCACAAACAACTAAGTAAAACATTAAAGTGCTTTATCTATACCGAGCATAAAAAACGATTGGCCGGGAGCGATGGAGAAAAGGAATTTAATCCCTTCTCGTCCTCATATAGTTCTGATAATTTATGAAGTCTGCCATATAAATATGAATTGCATATTATGCAAATGGCGGGTTGAATTCAAGATATACAAATGATTTCTCTTTCTCATCTGGGCCCGATACTATTGATTTAGAAATAGTTATCTTAGAAAGTGCTTCCGTAAATAGGGAATTGCAATAAGAATCGTTCCTACTATATACAAACCAATATAAAAAAAATTCCAAAAACTAGAAGTAATGGTTGCTTTTTCATAAATCATTAAGAATCTATTCTTGTAGCCAAAATAATCCTTGCCATCCAATAAATCATGATTTGCTTCTTTATATTTCTGTAAGAGCCCAACATTCATTTTATCATTCGCCGCGTCTAGCTTAAACTTTGTCGCCAAATATGCAGAGTCAACAAACTTGACTGAGTCCGCTGGCAAATCGATATTGTGACCGAGCTTCCTATATATTTCATTCACAGTAGTAGAATAAATAAAGTAAGAATGCCTCAATTGACTTACAAAACTTGTGTCCTTTGTGCAAAAAAACTCTTCAGCGTTGCTCTGTAGTTCATATAAATCCCTAGCAATTGTTAATTCCACTAGATTTTGCTGAGTAAATTTAAGTTCTTCTCTTTTTGAATCAACATCATTTCTATAAATATTTTGTGCAATCCATGATCCAAAAAGTATAAGGGATCCTATAGATATTAATACAAGTCCCGAGACTCTTTCCAACCAAAATGATTTCGATTTTGATACGAATTGTTTTTCTATAATCTTTCCAATTTTATTGGTGAGTTCCGGTTGATTGATGAAAGGACGCCACTCACACCATTTGTTATTGTTGTCCCTAAATAAAATGTACATCGCTTTTTCGCCATTATCCAAAACAATATCTGCCTGGTAGAATTTGCGATTGGAACCATCTCGAATATGTTTCTCTTTTATATTCATTAAATAGTCCTTCCCTTCAATGTTTACTTGATATTCCATTATGTCACTGTTTAACTAAAGTTACCCCAAAACAATTCAATTAGGCGATTCTGCTTAATGCGGCTAAATTTGAATTTGCAAAATCAGTCTTATTAAAACATTGCTTGCCTATGAATGGAAGTTGCAATTTTAATATATAACCAAGGTCATGGACATTCGCCTTTCTTTAGTTGTACTCACCGGCGCAGGTATCAAAGCAGAAGCATTTTTTGACAAATACTTTACAAGACAATTTGGAATGAAATATATTTCCTTGCCAAGCACGAGTCCTGCAAATACAGGTACTGACTTCGACAGTATTTGCAAAAGTTGGCAACGAATAATTGCGTATATTTAAAGAATTACAGGCAACTATAACCCCCAACCGGCACAGTGTATTTATGGAACAGATACTTTGCTGTCCAAAATGTCAGTCAACCCAAATAACTGCAAACAAAAAGGGGTTTAGTGGTAAAAAAGCAGTAGCTGGAGCACTCTTAACAGGAGGCATTGGCTTACTTGCAGGAACCCTTGGGAGCAATAAAATTATTCTCACTTGCCTTGCCTGTGGGCATAAATTTAAACCTGGACAGGGAGAAATAAAAAATATTACCTCAACTGTTGAGAGTTCTCATAGTCAAATACAAAACACAACTGAGCCAACTTTTCAAAAAGAAAAAGATCAAAGAACCGGCTGTGTAGCTGTAATTATCGTACTTCTCATACTTGGATTCCTATCTGAGAAGTTTGGTTGTAACAAATTCAATGACAGCAATAAAACTGTGCCAGTAGTAACTATCATTTCTCCGCCAAAATTATCGCATGCGGATTCGACTACGATAGGAGTAGAATTGGTAAATATTTTAAAAACTGTCAATGCTGCAAATGTTGAACCTAGAAAAGCACTGAAGCAATTTAGTAAATATGCTGCCGGCCTGAGCAATTTTTCATCCAATATCTCTCAAGTATTTCAAGCGGTTAAAATTGCGAGGCATAAAATGGAAACAGCTGCTTTAGACATTTCGAATATCGTTCTACCAAAAATGCTTCCTCAACAAATGAAGGATTCTTTATCCGCTGCTCTGTCAACTATTAACTCAAGCTATTTAACGTCATCAGATGCATTCGACGAAGCAATGAAATTGGCAAAAAATCCTTCGGATAATTACCGCGTAGAGGTCTTTAGAGATGACCTGAACCAAGCAACTGAAATGTATGCACAAGCAGTATTAACCATATTACAAATTCAGTCCCAATTTAGAACGACGCAGGGAAAATGAACCGGAATCGTCGCTTCAATTACTTATCTTTATTTCAAATCAATATATCATGTCAACAGTAGCAGCGTACAAGATTTGTACCGAGGAGTCCGTCTCTAAACTTGAGAAATCTGTAAATGATTCTATCCAACAGGGGTTTCAACCTATAGGAAAATTGGTTGTTGAGCGTACTATATCCGGCGTGGGGAAACTCGCTGAACCGCGGTTTTTTCACATTTGTATAATTCCTTTTTAAAATCGTTTGTCTGATATCTAAAGTGAAATACAGAAACTTATTAATTTCCCTAGTCATAGCTATTTTATGGGGAGTCCTTATTCTTATATTTTCTTCCAATAGTAAGGCAGATTTGGGAAGCTCATTCAATCTCTTTGTTTGGCTTACCGCAACGAGATATTTTGCCCTAATAACTGGTATACTGCTTCTATTATTCCGGTTAATTAGAATCATAAAACGAACGACTGGTTTAATCTATTCTTTAATTGGAATGCTTAATACCTGTCTTGGCATTTTTAGCCTGATATTCTTCACCATTAAACCACCAGCTACCGCAGCAATTCGTGATTTTATTCCTAATCTGCTAATTGGCATTTTGATAATATTCGATATTTTGTTTCTTGAAATGGTAAGAAAAAATTAAGTACCAAAAGACAATTTCTTAGCTTTTGATAATTCAAAAAAAGCACTTACCCTATAATTTTACGGCTATATTTCATCTTTTGTCATATGACGCCAGTGTATTTCATAAGCGGAATTGCTGCAGATAGTCGCCTATTCCGCCACATTCAATTGCCAGAAGGTTTTAAATCGATACATCTTTCATGGATTGCGCCACGACACAAAGAGTCACTAAAAGAATATGCACTCAGACTTTCAGGCAAAATAAATAGGGATGAGCCATTTATTTTAGTAGGGCTATCGCTTGGAGGTATTATCGCAACGGAGATATCGAATTGCCTTAGCCCGACGGCCACAATTTTAATCTCCTCTGTTCCTGTATCAGCCCATTTGCCTCCGTATTATCATTTCGCCCGAAAACTGGGATTACAAAAGATAATTCCACCCTCATTTTTTAAATGGACAGCCACCACAAAACGGCTTTTCACTAAAGAGGCTTCAGAAGACAAAATAGTTCTAAAGCGAATGATTGCAGAAACAGACCCTAATTTTATAAAATGGGCAATTAATGCGGTCATGAATTGGAAAAATGAAACTATTCCCAACCGTCTTTTTCATATCCACGGCACGTGTGACGAAGTATTTCCTCATCAGTTTACAACGCCAACCCATGTAATTAAAGGAGGACACACACTTGTTATGAGCCACGCAATGGAAGTCAATCAAATTATTGATCAGCTACTCTTCAGCGAACCCGGCCACGAAAAATAAATAATTTCTTAGCTTTTTACAACTCGCGGTACTCTCAATGATAGATATATTTACTGTAACACTTTTCGGTAAATGGTATATTTCTCCAAAATATCTATGCCCCCTGCACTTGACAAGCTCTATTTAGAGCTAACAACGCAACTCAAAGAAATCGAGGAAAATGAGAAATCGGTATTAGACCTAGCGAAAAAATCTATGGCAGCTGTTAAGCAAGTTATAGATAGTCTACGATTATACACTATTGGAAATGCATTTCAACATCAAGAGGAAGAAATCCATTTTTTTAAAAAAATCAAACCGGCATTTTGCTGTCACCTAATCTACTACTTGAAAATATATCGTTTCGAACTGGGTTGTCCAGTAGGCAGTGCCAAAGAAAGAGAAAATTACCTTGCTAAGGTCCTCGCCGGAATCAATGACTATTTTGAAAATAATCTTAGCTTTTACGAGTATTACCGTAGTGGTGCAACCTACTTAGACAGCCAATATTTTTTAAGAATTAATCACGATTTGGAAATCAACTTAAACAGCTTTTCCACTTATGCAGATCCATATTTCTGTACTAGTCACGATTATAAAATATCGAAAATTCTTGCAAACGAGATGCTTAGCAATTATTTTAATGCGGAGCAGGAAAAACTTAGAAATAAGAGCAGCCGTCTTTCCACCCCGGTTGCTAACGCCTCTGCGATAACTTGGACCGCAACTAAAGCCGGGCTGATCGAAATTATCTACGCACTATACTCAGACGGATCGATAAACAACGGAAATGTAGACATCAAAGAAATTGCAGAATATGTCGAGCAGGCTTTCAACATAGACCTCGGTAACTACTACCGCGTCTTCCAGGAAATAAGGATTAGGAAAAAAGGTAGAACCCACTATCTCGACCGGTTACGAGAAAAACTCATCCAGCGCATGGATGATACAGATGAAAACCCACGCTAAATTACTTCTCACTCTATTCTACCGTATTCGGTTCCTCATGTGAAAATATGCTGTCTTTGACAGGATACAATTCCTTCAGTACCAATTTTGCCAGATAATTAGCTAAACGATTGCTTGCTTTCTAAAAAAATAAATTTCACCGTATTCTGATCCCGGTGTGAAAGACAGCTTTTCCGTGATCCCATATTTGTACCGTAAACAATCAGTACAAATGTTACAAAAAATTTCCTGGTCAGATTTCATTGTGTGGAGTATAACGGTCCCCCTGGTCTACTATACATATGTAATTGCCTTCTACTACAAAAAAGAGATTGTCAGCTTTTTCCAAGACTTGTCAAAAACCAATATCACCGGTCCGACTCCACCTGCTGGAAGTTTGAAAAGAAGCGAGCTCGATGCCACCTCTAATAAAGATAACACGTCGCCCGAACCAGAAATTCCTATGTCTGTCATCTACGATCTCATGGAAGATTTAAAAAATATTCTATTAGAGGCGGCTGATAAAGTCTATCACAAAGAAGAACTAATTCAAGCACTCAGAAGGAAGATAGGAAATATTCCCGCCCGTTGGGGAGCTGCTGCGCAGCAAGACGTGAATGAACATATTACGGTTGAAACCTTCGACAAATGCGGCATCAACTTAACCGTGGAAGACATGAAAAGGATTTGGGGTTATTAAAGATATCACTCCATTCACACCGAAGTGAGCAGGAAAGCCAATTGCAAAAGAAGTAGGGTGAATGGAGTTTTTAAGATTTTTTATTTACGAATCACAAAAATAAAGAGAGTGCGTATGAAAAATTGTGTGAAGAACTTCTTTAAAAGCAGGGAAAAGGAGAGCGACTCCGACTGGTCTTTACCGCTAGCAGCATTCGTTCAATCTCTGCTTCTTTTGCTCATGGCTAAAGATGGCATTGCTCAAGACGGAAACGCTGGAATACAGGCAGCCACATCTAACCTGGTAAGTTATTTCGCAACCGGCGTGACCCTTATGTATGCCGTAGGGGCAGTACTCGGACTGGTTGGAGCTATAAAGGTCTACCAAAAATGGTCCCATGGGGATCATGATACCAGTAAAGTTGCGGCAGCATGGTTTGGAAGCTGCATATTCCTGGTAATCGTAGCAACAGTACTCAAATCTTTCTTCGGTGTTTAGCTTAATCCGTACCCATGAAAATATTTAATCCTCCCGGTCCCTAGCTAAGGACATTTCAAAATTCAATTTGATTTCTGAGTCTCAAAAGATGATGCGCTAAAAAAAATGACTTGGCGTATACAGGCTCATCATGTCTTTTATAAAACAATAAAAAATGAAAACTATTCTTTATTCCGTGCTTTTAAGTATCGTTTTATTTTCCTGCAAGAAACAAATGGAGGAGGTTTCAGCAACTAGTGAGTTTTCAAAAGCTGCATTAACCAAGGCAGAAGGTTTTCTGAAAGGTCAGTTACCAGAAGCTGAATTTGAGAAAGTGGATTTCAAAAATATGATGTTTGACAAGGAGGGGGAAAACTATTTTGTCAGGCTGGCCTGGAAATCAACGGCAATTGATAAGAAATTAATTCTTCTTCAAACTGATAGTCTTGGAACTGATTTCAAAGGAAGAATTGTAGAACTTGATAGGAAAGAGTCAATCAGCAGCAGTCCTAGTTTTAATGGCAGGATCAGCATTAAGGATCTTGCTCGGCATAACATCTTACAATCGGATGTGACTGCGGGCTATGTCGAATCATTGCATCCGGCACTCTTTACAATACAGAGAACCAGCACTGATGCAATTGCCCCTGATTTGGCACTGGTTGTTCCAAAATATTCTGATGAATTGCCCGAGGTGGTAGTGGTTGGTTACATACCATCTGGGGGAGGGATATCCTTAGCGGATTATTACCTGCTTTCTAGTATCATTAGCGCCGGTAGCGGGAGTGGCAGCCTGGTCAGTGGGCCTGTTAGCGGTTCTGGCGGAGGAGCCAGTGGTGTTTCGGGAATTTATAGCCCCGCAAGTGTCGGAAAGGGTGGAAGTTCAGGCGGGAGTATTATGATTAATTATGAAAGTAGTATTTCAAAGCCTGGTATAGATATCAACGCTTACATGAAATGCTTTTCCGGCATTCCTGATGCTGGCGCGCAATGCTCAGTTACTATTTTCACTGATCTTCCCGTAAACAACAATCCGACCGAATTATTTAATTGGTACACTGGTGCCGTAGGCCATGTTTTTTTGCAGCTGTCGAAATCAAATAGTGGACAAAGCGTTACGCAGGTCGTCGGTTTTAATGCATTAAAACCATTCCCTGCAATATTTGCAGATGATTTCGTGGCAAGCAAGATGGTCGACAATGCTGGTCATAAGTTCAATGCCTGTCTCACCATGTATATTTCTCCTGCGCAATTAAATACAGAAATCAATGAGATTTTATCAACAGCCTCTGACATGCCTTATAGTATTTCCAATTTTAACTGCGTTGATTTTGCGCTGGGGGTTATCAATGCGATTCGCCCAACAAATCCATTAACTATTCCCAAAT
>DATHGW010000450.1:0-2118 GCA_035317445.1 Puia sp. | reverse complement strand
ATCGAATCAAACTGAAAAAATTTTATCTGACAATATTAGATTAACCAAACACTAGTTTTTCTTAAACTTAAACTCTGTTAATCCCAATATGTTGCCGTCAGGATCTTTAAACCAAGCAACCTTTGTTTCATCTGGTGCGGTCCATATACCGAGCTCATCTTGCTTGAACCAATCGTATTTCTCAAATTTTACCCCTTTTTCAGATAATTCTCTTAACGATTTTTTAATATCTGGAACTATCCAGCTCAATACTGCATATTGAACGGGCTTTAATTCCTTTGTCATGGACATTCTGAGTTGAATTCCATTTGCATCAAATACAATTGCATAGGGTTCAATACTTGTAACTTTTAAGCCCAGCATATTTTCGTAAAAAGGCCTTGCTTTTGACGTGTCTGTAGTAGCCACAAATGCAATGATGGTCTTGTCACCTAACATATAAATTGGTTTTTGATTTTGCGGATAAGCAAAGCAATAAAAAAATAGCACGAGTAGGCAAAAGACTCCTTGTTTTATTGGAATAAAAAATGGATGCCTCATAGCTTTATTTACTTTCATTTTTAATTAATTCTCCCTAGCCTGTCAAAATCATACTTTCTATCGTTGATTAATTTATTTATCTTGAAAGATAGCAGCAAACGGGACAAGAAATTTGTATAAAACGACTGATTTTCTGAAAATCATGCGATGAGAAAACAGGTATCTCCATATTCCAATACTTTGTACGTCTGGAATGGCATATCGGCATTTTTCTTTTCCAATGCACTTACTCCATTCCACAGCCACAATACATTGCAATTAGTATTCGATTTGCGGGCTTCTTTTAAATGCCGTATACAAAATGGTAAATGGCAAACATTTAATAGTGCGATTATTAAGGAAGAAGTCATCCATCAATTAGATACTAATGAAAGTGTGCAGCTTATTCTTTATCTGGATGCAGCAAGCTCTATTGCAAATTCGATTACGTCAAAATACCTCGGGAATCTTGCAGTAGCGCCACTAGATCTCGATATTACAAATTGGGCTAAATTAGGTGATTTAGAACGATGCCTGATTGAACCAAATCAGCAGCTATTGGAGAAAGTCGTCCAACAATTGGTAATTACTGTAGCCGGTAGCCCAAAAACGGTCTCTGTTGATAAACGATTGGTAGCTGTGCTCAGTTTGTTGAGAGCAGAAAATGGCCACGAAATGACAATCGAAGCCTTGGCGCGAAAAGTTTTTTTGTCGCCAAGCAGGCTTCGTTCGCTATTTAAATCAGTTACTGGTTTTCCATTACACAGGTATCTTATTTGGAACAGGATAATGATCGCGGTAACCAAGATCCTCAACGGGGCAACCATTTCCGATGCAGCCTATTCAAGTGGATTTTCTGATATAAGTCATCTTCATAAAATGCTTTTACAAATGTTTGGCGTAAGTCCATCACAATTCATTAAAAAGAATAGCAATAAAAAAGTTTTTATTTGCAATAAAGATCCCTTTGTACTGGAAACAAGATTTCATAATGAAAAATCCTGGGAAATCGAAACACTTCATAAATTATAAAGCCTTTATTTAAAAATTGTTACAACCGATTTGGCGTAAATATGGGAAGGTTGGCTCCCGGATTATATTTTCTATCAGTTCAACGGAACAATGGAAACAATAAAAGGATTATAAAGGTCATAAAGGAATAAAAAGGCCGCAAAGGACCGAAGCTATAAACCGTTCTTCAGGCTATTCCTCAACTGGACAAGATACTCACTGATGGAGGATGCGGTACCGGATTCGGGATCCTGAACGGCGCAGTTTCTTCCGACATAACTCTTGATGTCTGCCATCTGCCAGATCGCGCCACCCGTCATGGCTGGATAATCTTTTTTAAACCGGGTTATTTCGGTTTTGATATCATCGGGTGTCTTGGCATTGTGGACGCTTGCGCAGCTGCCAAAGGATCCGCGGCAAAGAAATATCGGGTACACGGGGATATCGGTAGCCAGGCTATCTTTCCATTTACCGGGTTCATTGTGTTTGCCGCCATCATAACATTGCAGGTAAATTGCATCTACCAGGCCCTTCTGTGATCCGGAAATGATCTCTTTCCAATAGGCCGATCTCGTAAACGGGCAGAGT
>DATHGW010000449.1:0-4143 GCA_035317445.1 Puia sp. | reverse complement strand
CAGAAACACGCAATTCATCGAGGTAACTCCAGCTCACTGTCGTGACTTTCCACGCGCATTTTATTCCGCTGGCAAGCGGGTTGATGTTATTCTGCCACTCGAGCATGCCCCTTTTCCATGAATCCCAGGCAGGGATATACGTACTTTTATCCCAGCCCATCCAGCCCTGGTACTGTGCATTATGAATCGTAAGCACCGTGGGAATGGTTTGCAGGTGCTGGTAACGGTAACAATGTTTGAACATGAAAGGGATGAGCCCGGTATGGTGATCGTGCACATGCACCAGGTCGGGCCGGTGTTTCCAGGAAGAAATCCAATCGACAACAGTGATCTGGAAAGCAGTGAACCGTTCAATGTCATCATCATAGCCATAAACTTTTTCGCGGTCGAGCAGCCCGTTGATGTCAACAAGGTAGAGATCAAATCCAAGTACATTGCTTCGTTCACGGATCACCGTATAGTTGAACCACCAGTTGCCTAGATTGGTATACCCTTTATGCACCACGTCCCATTCATGCGTGATCAGAAATTTTGTACGATACATTGGCATCACCACTTTGGCAACATGCCCGGAGAGCACCTGGTATTTGGGCAAAGCGCCAACGACATCGCCCAGGCCGCCGGCTTTGGCAACAGGATAACATTCAGCTGAAACATGAATTATCTCCATAGTGAATTGCTATTCAATTTAGGAAGGTTTTTGATTAATTAGTGAGCGCCTACGAAATAATTTTTCGCTTCATAAAATCTTGCTATTTTCAACACTTCAAATCAAACCATCGATTGCTTATGACCCAGTCTAAACAACCAACCAATACAGGCGCTTTAGCAACATTAGTCATTGTATTTTTCTTTTGGGGATTTATTGCTGCTTCCAATAGTATTTTTATTCCTTTTTGCAGAACGCATTTCAGCCTCAATCAATTTCAGTCTCAATTGATCGGTTCAGCATTTTATGGCGCATATTTTATCGGGTCGCTCGCTTTATACCTTGTATCGGGTTTGTTAGGATATGATATCTTAAATAAGATTGGTTATAAAAAAGGCATCGTATACGGACTCTGGATTTCGGTAGCCGGTGCATTGCTGATCATTCCTTCGGCGAATGCGAATTCATTTCCCGCCCTGCTGGCTTCTTTCTTTGTTGTCGCACTAGGATTCTCACTTCAACAAACGGCAGCGCAGCCATTTGCTATTGCCCTGGGTGATCCGGCTACTGGTTCGCATCGTTTGAACCTGGCTGGTGGCGTCAATTCTTTGGGAACAACTTTGGGACCGATCATTGTGAGCTTCTTTCTGTTTGGAACACCCAACGCTGCTACAGCTAAGGTGGTGACGGTAACGAACGTAAACAACCTGTATATGATCGTTGCGGCGGTGTTTGCTGCAGTAGCTTTATTCTTCGCATTTTCAAGACTTCCTGAAGGTAAGGATGACGCCAAATTTGAGGCTTCGCGAAAAGCATCTTTTTCGCTAATTGCCATGCTTTTTTTCCTCATCGCGATCATTATTGTTGGCCAGCTAACACAGATTGGCAAACTTCCACTGCTCGTGATCGCCCTGATCGTTGTGGTTGGTATTTTATTTTATTCCTATGCCAGCGCGTCCAAAAACAGCGCGGGTTGGGGTGCTATGAAATACCAGCAGCTGATCCTGGGTATGATCGGCATATTTCTTTATGTGGGTGTTGAGGTCACCATCGACAATAATTTCGGGGCATTATTGAAAACGCCGGGCTATCTGACTGATTCGGGGCTATTGGATAAAGAGATTTCAAAATATATCTCGTTGTACTGGGGCAGCCTGATGATTGGAAGATGGACAGGCGCAATTGGGGTATTTGAATTATCAGGGATGGGTAAGCGACTTGCAACGATCATAGTACCCTTCGTGGCCTTCGGCATCATCCTGCTCGTTAATCATATCTATGGCAGCGATATTCGTGACTTGTATGCATACTCAATCGTCGTGTTCATTGCCATACTGGCCTTTTTCTTTGGTCAGCAAAAACCGGTTAAGACCTTGCTCACGCTTTCTTTACTGGCGACCTTTGCCATGATTTTTGGCGTCGCGACCAAAGGTATTGTATCCGTTTACGCATTTATGGCCGGCGGTCTGTGCTGTTCGATCATGTGGCCTTGTATATTTTCCCTGGGCGTCGCAGGATTAGGTAAATATACCAGCCAGGGTTCGGCTTTCCTGATCATGATGATCCTGGGAGCAGCAGTTATTCCGCCTTTCCAGGGTACTATTGGAGACATTACAGGCAGCATGCATATTTCGTATCTTGTAGCTGCCGGTTGTTTCGCGGCACTCGCATTCCTGGCACTGCGGTTTAGGGCAGTATTAAAGTCACAGGGGCTTAATTTTGATGAGCAAATCGGCGGCGGACATTAACAATCATGCGTACCCGATTTGACCCCAATGAAAAATTTTTAATGTTCAAATCAATATAATCCATGGCTAAAGCCGTTGCTTCTTCCGTTTCGCTGGAACCGCTCGCAGTTGGAATCGATATCGGGGGAACAGGTACAAAATTTGGCATCGTTGACAGGAATGGGAATGTGTTGTTTTCCGCCGAAATGTCGACAAAGAAACACAAGCAGGTGGAGACCTTTATTGATGACCTCCACGACAGGCTGTTCGAACTGATCGAAAAAGCCGGAGGCGCCGGAAGGATCAGGGGAATCGGGGTTGGCGCACCTAACGGGAATTATTACACCGGCACCGTGGAATATGCCCCCAACCTGCCCTGGAAAGGCATCATCCCCCTCGCCAAACTGATACAGGATAAATTTCAACTGCCCACGTTGCTGACTAATGACGCCAATGCCGCCGCCATTGGCGAAATGATGTATGGCGCTGCCAAAGGCATGAAGGATTTCATCATGATCACCTTGGGAACAGGTGTGGGCAGCGGCATCGTGGCCAATGGGCATTTGATCCTTGGACATGACGGGTTTGCCGGGGAACTTGGACATACCATTAGCGTCCCCGATGGAAGACTGCACCAGGGAACCGGGAAATACGGTTCCCTTGAAAGCTATGCCTCCGCTACGGGACTGGCACTGACAGCGATAGAAATGTTGCATAAGAGCAAGGTAAAGAGCCTCTTGAGAAATATACCTAAAGAAGAAATAGATTCAAAAAAAGTATATGAGGCAGCCACGAAGGGCGATAAACTGGCCCGTGACATATTTGATTTTACGGGTAAGATACTGGGTATGGCCCTGGCCAATTTTGTTATGTTCTCCAGTCCGGAAGCCATCATCCTCTTTGGCGGACTAACCAAGGCCGGTGAGCTGATCCTAAAACCGACGCGGGAGCATATGGAGGCCAACCTGATCCAGGTATTTCAGAACAAGGTCAAGATCCTCATCAGCCACCTCAGGGAGTCCGATGCTGCGATACTGGGTGCGAGCGCACTGGTGTGGGAGATCAATAATTAAATAAGAAATAAGGAATTAGAAATAAGGAATTAGAAAGTATTGTCTTGTCACACTTCCTAATTTCTTATTTCTAATTCCTTATTTCTTATTTCCTTCCGGCTTAATCATGAACACTGCCGGCACCGGTCGCTGGCCGCCCTGATCAGAGGGTGCAATGGTCTCCTTTCCATTGATCAGCATGCAGCTGCTGCCGCCTCCGTCAAGGTTCAGGGCTTCATAACAACCGAGACTTTTTAGGATCCTGGCCTCCTGCAAAAGCGTCGCGCCATCTGCGATCCCTTTTGATCTTCCCTGTATAACCAGTATGATCAGCCGATTGTCCAGGGTATAGCCCATGCCCGTTCTCGGCGTTTTTTCCTTATCCACTTCGGCAAACATTTGTTCTTCTTTGTTGGTGATCCATACCTTTCCGTCATGGACCAATGTGGGGCCGCCACCGATCGCCGTTCGCATCTCCCACCAGGCCCAGTCTACGACGCCGAGGTCATAAATCGATGGTACAGCATCCCTCCCCCTCGCGATCACCGGTGCATTTTCAAAAGCATACGGACGATTGCGCTGCGGGTCAGAAAAGATCCAGGCTACATCGGCTTTCCGTTTCCTGTCGATGCCAATGGCGCTGCGGGTGGGATAATAATACAACAGGGAGTCTTCCTGGCTGCCTTTTAGGGTGTTCACATTGTGTGAGATGATT
>DATHGW010000448.1:0-4531 GCA_035317445.1 Puia sp. | reverse complement strand
TGTGCCTCCGTCGGCATTGATTTTTATGGAAGAAGTAGAGTCGAATTGCATTTCGTAGATGCCGCTTAGTCTGTTCCTCAATATTTGATTACTAAATGTTTTGCGTTCATTATTAAAGTACAAAGTGTCGGGCAGAATATATTGCGAATTCGTTTGACTGTTGCCGTTAACATCCAGTTGCAGGATCTTATAATTACCATTGATCGATTGCCTGTCGTCGCTCCATTTGTTGTTGAAATGGACGCCGGCTGTCAGCACTTTGGGAAATCCCTGCCCCTCGTATTGGCCACTCCATGAGTCCAGGTCATCCTCCTGCTGGCTACCGCTCCAGGTAAAATATCCCATGTTTTCATCATAATCCACATTGTTGGCAAAGCTTTGACCGTAACTGTTGTTTTCCCGCCAGTTCAGCCCGGTCTTGCCGGTATTGGAGGCAATGCCATAGGCAGCGATCTTCTTTTTCTTTTTGAACAGGTTGAACATCGCCTGGTAATTATAATAACCGTCGCTGGCCACTCCGGCATCGAGTTTACCAAAATAGCCGTTTTTCTTATCGTCCTTTAATTTGAGGTTAATGGTTTTCGTTTTTTGACCGTCATCAATGCCGGTAAAATTTGACTGGTCGCTTTTCTTGTCGTAAAGCTGTACTTTGTCCACCATGTCGGCGCGCAGATTTTGGGTGACCAGAGTAGGATCATCGCCAAAAAATTCTTCTCCATCCACCAGCACTTTCTGCACGGTTTCTCCCTGTGCAGTGATCTTTCCATTCTTATCGACCTGGATGCCCGGCAGCTTTTTGAGCAGTTCTTCAACTGTGGCTCCCTGTTGAACTTTAAAACTATCTGCTTTAAATTCGGTTGTATCACCTTTGATCCGGATCGCTTCCCTGTTGCCGGTCACGACCACTTCCTGGAGCAATTGGCTCTTCAGGATCAGGCTGACGCTGTGCAGGTCAATATCCGAAGAATCTTTCACCTCCAACTCATCCACATAATCTGCATACTTGGGATAAGAAATCAAAACCAGGAATTTGCCCTTGGGGATATGGCTGAGGGTAAAATGGCCGTTCGCGTCTGAACGGGTAAATTTCACCATAATAGAATCTGATTTTTGAAGGAGCAGTATCGTGCTGTAAGAAATGGCCTTTTTTTCCGCCGTATCCCGTACATTACCGGAAATGGAAGCCTGACCGAATGAGCAGGCAACAAAAGCCAGTACGGCCAGGAAAGAGGTGGTTAGTTTTCGCATTTAGTTAAGGTGTTGGTTGATTAGGGTCTATGACGATCCATCGGAGAAAGAAAGCAGGATTTCCCTCGACCAAATATCATTTAAAAAACATCGTATATGCGCTTTTGATCTCTTAATTTTACGTTAAAGAGGTCTTTTCATAATATGAATGTAAATGCATCCCACTATGAGTGAAGGCAAAAAAAAATCCATAAAAAAAACTAAAAAAAATAATAACGAGGATCCACTCGAGAAAAAGTCTTCTAAAAAAGAAAAATCAAAGCACTTGAATCAGCCCGCCCAGCAAAAATATGAGGATGTTCACTTTGTGGATTCAACCCGCCCGGTCTGGAACTATTCTCTCTTCACGGAGGAAGATATCAGGAATTTCCAGAATGGCACGCATTATCGCCTGAATACATTGTTCGGATCGCATCCCGCAGAAGTACTCGGAAAAAAGGGATATTACTTTGCGGTCTGGGCGCCGAATGCAACCTGGGTTTCAGTAATCGGAAATTTCAATGACTGGAACAAAGATTCACATCCGTTAAATGTGCGCCTGGAAAGATCGGGCATCTGGGAAGGTTTTATTCCGGAGTTGTCTAAAGGGGAAGTGTATAAATACCATATCCATGGGTATAAAGGGAAGAAGTTGGATAAAGGAGATCCCTACGCGAATTTTTGGGAAAAACGACCACTGACTGCTTCCATTACCTGGGAACTCGGCTATGAGTGGCATGATTCGGCCTGGATGAAGTCAAGGAAAAAAAGAAACGGGTTGGATGCTCCCTGGAGCGTGTATGAAGTGCACCTGGCCAGCTGGATGCGGCCTAACAGGCACGACGAAGAATCTTACAACAGTTATGACCAGATCCGGGAACGCATGGTTCCTTATGTCAAAGAAATGGGATTTACCCATGTTGAATTCATGCCCGTCATGGAACACCCTTTTGATGGCAGTTGGGGATACCAGGGTACCGGATATTTTGCGCCCACTTCCCGGTTTGGCGACCCTCAGGGTTTTATGGCCCTTGTGGATGCTTTTCACCAGGAAGGCATCAGCGTGATCCTCGACTGGGTGCCATCACATTTCCCTTACGACGCGCACGGACTGTTCATGTTCGACGGTACTAACACCTATGAATATGCGGACATGCGCAAGGGTTTCCACCCCGACTGGAACAGCTATATCTTTAATTATAAGCGTGGCGAAGTGAAATCCTTTTTGATCAGCAGCGCCCGGTTCTGGCTCGATCAGTTTCATATCGATGGCATCAGGGTGGATGCGGTCAGTTCCATGCTGAAGCTGAACTATTCCAGAAAACATGGGCAATGGGAGCCCAATGAGCACGGCGGAGATGGAAATCTCGAAGCCATAGCATTCATCAAAGATTTCAATGAAACCATTTTCCGGGACTTCCCTGATGCGCAGACGATCGCGGAAGAAGCCACCGATTGGCCCGGTATCAGCAGGCCCACATTTGCAGGAGGCCTCGGCTTTGGTATGAAATGGATGATGGGCTGGATGCATGACACCCTGGACTATTTCAAGATAGATCCGGTTTACCGGCAATTTCACCAGGACAAATTCACCTTCAGCATGGTCTACTATTACGACGAAAATTTTATGCTGCCGCTCAGCCATGATGAGGTTGTTCACGGCAAGTCGCCCATGCTTTACAAAATGCCCGGAGATGACTGGCAGAAGTTTGCTAACCTCCGGCTGATGTATACTTATATGTTTACTCATCCGGGGGGCAAACTATTATTTATGGGGGATGAGTTTGGCGCGACCAGCGAATGGAACTATAAAAGCGAATTGCAATGGGACCTGTTGCAGTTTGATTCGCACCGCCTCTTGAAAGATTGCGTCAGGGACCTCAACCTGCTGCTCAGGAACGAACCTGCCATGTATGAAAATCAATTCAATATTCACGGTTTTGAATGGATTGACCTGAACCACCGGACCGAGTCGGTGATTGTTTTCAGGCGAAAGGGAAAAGACCCCGACGACGATCTGCTCATCATTTTAAATATGACGCCCGTAGTGCGAAGGGACTGGAAATTGTATGCTAATGGTAAACCCGTATGGAAGGAAATCTTCAATAGTGACGACAGGAAATACTGGGGCACAGGCGATTCCTTCAACCCCGAACCAGTGGTCACCCTGGTGGATAAAAAAGAAAAGAGATATGAAATAAATCTTCATTTGCCTCCGTTAGGAGCAATAGTGTTGAAGTAGTTTAATCTCTTGCTATGTTTCGCTTTAAAAACCTTTTTTTGTGTTGCTGCTTCCTTTTGATAGGCAGCGTTATGCACGCCCAGATTGACAGCGCGGGGGACTTCTATCAAAGAGGTCTGGAAGCAAAAAACAAACGCCTCCTGATGGTCGCTTTCAATGATTTCCAAAAATCAATGGAATATCAGCCATCCAATGTGGATGCAACCAGAGAATTTGGGCTCGCGGCGGTGGAATTGAGAAAATATGATATCGCAAAGCAGGCTTTTCTAAAACTCGAAAAACTCCAAAAAGATGATTCAACAGCCATCTGCAACCTGGCCATGCTCAATTTCTGGACGCACCAATGGCAGCAGGCAACGCTTTATGCCAGAAAAGCACTGGAACTTCATGTAGGACAGCATTGGAATTACGTACTGGGCACAAGTTTTTACGAAATGGAAGATTATGCCAATTCCTTTAAATACCTCCAGGCTGCTGCCAAAGAGGATAGTACCAATGCAGAGATCCCTTACCTGGTAGCAAGGTCCTTTGTGGACATGAATAACTACAAATCCGCGATTCCGTTTTTTCGGAAGGCCATTGCACTGGATTCCTCCAGGTCGCAATGGATCTATGAATGTGCACTGACTTATGCGACTATAACCGACGATCTTTCGGCCATCAAATATTACGAATTGGCGGCAATGAGAGGATATAAAAAAGATAATGATTTCTACGAAAATCTTTCTGATTCATACCTGGCAGCGGGCCAACCCGAAAAAGGGCTCGAACTCATGCTGCAGGTCCTGCAGAAAAAGCCCGCCGACCTCGACCTGCTCTATAGCATCGCCAATACTTATTACCAGTTGAAAAAATACGATCAAGCGATTGACTACTGGGATAAAGTATTATACTTCGACAAGGAAAACGCCAAATCGCTATTCATGATCGGCATGTCGTATCAGAAGAAAGGCGAAGAACAAAAAGGAAGAACGCTTTGTGATAAAGCCATCGCCATCGATCCATCTCTCAAAAGCCACAAGCAGGAAAGGAAGATTGATATGTAGTCAAGCCTATTGACTC
>DATHGW010000447.1:0-6976 GCA_035317445.1 Puia sp. | reverse complement strand
ATCAGGTACTATATTACACAATACAAGGGCCCCGACACCATTTCAGAAAAAACAACAGTGACCGACACCCTTGTCGTTGTGAAAGATTCGATCATCAATGCAAAGGTCTATGACAGCATCCCGACGGGTTTTTACCAGGGTATGTTGCCCTGTAAGAATTGTGAAGGCATTCAGCGCACGATCCTATTTACTGGGAATGATCATTTTAAAATGGAAGAGCTGCTCTGGGGAAAGGGTGTCCCGGCAAAGAAAACGGAAGGCAACTGGGAGTTGGAAAAAGGCAGATTCCTTCTATATCAAAATGATAAAGTGATCAGCCGGTACAGACTGGCCAAAGACAGCTTCATCAATATCGAAAACAACGGTACAAGGATCCCTGATTCCCTGTCGAGACAGTATGTCCTGTTTAAGAAAAATACCGCTCCCGAAAATCCGTCCTGGATAAAAAGAAAGACCGAAGGCATCGATATTATCGGTAATGGCAACGATCCTTTCTGGAGCGTCGAGATCGACGAAGAAAAATTGATCCTGTTCAAACTCGCAACAGCCGATAAACCCGTAATTGTTCCTATCGAAAAACCGGCGATCACAAAAGACAGTACGGTCTACTCCGCAGACACCGGTCTGGGTGGCATCTTAAAAATCTCCATTTCTGCCAGGTTCTGCAGCGATGGCAGCAGCGATCATGTATATGAATACAAGATGACGGTCTGGTACAAGGGACAGATCTATAAGGGCTGCGCTGTGTTTCTTTAGAAACGCTGTCTTTCAGTTTCCATTCCGCCGCCCAACTCCTTATGAACGCTCTAATATTCAGATGGAACTGAACATTGCACCCTGATTCGCTTCAATAAGCGATGCTTTCCACTTTTTCCAGGATCCTGGTTTGCGGACTGAACATGACTTGCCCTTCCACTTGTCCCCACAAAATATGCAACGCGGCAAGGGTTGACTCCGCCTCGCTCAGGTGATTAAATTCAAGTTCGATGATGACATAGTTTGCATCGGCTACCGGGCGGTATATCCGGTAGCTGATCACATTGGATTTCTTTCGGCCAATGGGATCGCTGTCGAATGCTTTTTTCCAGCCTTCGTAGCTGGGTACTTTGTGTTCGATCTGAAGAACTATCATAAGCCAATCGTTAAAAGACTGAAGTCTATATTGGTGAATATAGGATTTAGCGATCGTAAAAAAAATAGTTTTTTGTTGATTCATAAGCTGCTGTATCATTGCAGTCCGGATCCGTCAGACCATGATCAATATTTTTTACAGCGAGCTGTTTTTAATTTTCAATGGCTTGCCTCTATCTTCTCAATCAAGGTATTAGGTGAATATCCAAACTGCTTCTTAAACGCGTAGGAGAAATGCGAGAGGTTGCGCGATCTTCCAGGCGGGCGCACCCGAAACGCCGATGTATCTTACCTTGCCGGCTGACACCTGGTCGTCCATCGGTCGCAGGGTTTCTTCCAATGGCGTATTCCAGTCCCAGGCATGTATCCAGAGCAGGTCGATATAATCGGTTTGTAAACGTCGTAAGGAATGATGCACATTTTCCATGATCGCTTTAGTGCCGTTACCTCCGCCATTAGGATTACCAGGGAATACATTCATCCCGAATTTGGTACCGAGTACCATACCCGTACGGATAGATGAATGGCTGCCGATAACATTACCGATTATCTTTTCTGAATGATTGTTTGTATAGACGTTGGCGGTGTCGACGAAATTGCCGCCAAGTTCTATAAACCGTTTAATGATTTTTTCTGATTCGGCCTCGTCAGCACCCCAGCCCCAATCATCACCTAAGGTCATGCCACCAAGGCATATCGGGCTAACCCTGAGCCCGGATCTTCCCAATGTTTTGTAATTCATATACTTTTGTTTGCGTAAATATTAAATGCTGGAACAAAAATAGAAGATACCTAAGCAAGTGAATTTGTTTAAAAGGCCAATTTTAGTTTGCTGAGAAGTCCAAAGCGCTTGATAGTGATGGGAGTTTATGAAACTAATTTTTTTGCAATGAATATTTTGGTGGGACATTGATTTCTTTTCAAAATTTAATCAGAGTGCTTTGGTAGGTCAAACCGGTCGTCTCAACGAAGTTGTTCGGCTGATATACACGCTGGACAAGGGTTTCAGCGAAATAAAAAACCGGATTCAAGCAGGAAGTTGCCTGAAGCCGGTGAAGTGACCCCGCTCGGGCTCGAACCGAGGACCCAAAGATTAAGAGTCTTTTGCTCTACCAACTGAGCTACGGAGTCAAAATGGACTGCAAATATAATGGCTTTTGACTGCTTGAAAAATGCTGCAGCAAAAAGCAGAAAAAAACCCCGGCAACCGGGGTTTGTGGGAGCACACGGGATCGAACCGCGGACCCTCTGCTTGTAAGGCAGAAAAGTATAAATTACCCTTATTTGTCAATTCTTATTAAAGAACTATTAATCAACTACTTGTATTTCCATCCTTTTTCTTCTCTTGACGTTATTTATCCTTTTTTATTAGATTTGTTTAAACCATGTTTAAACCAGGATAATGAATACGTCTGTCAAAGTGGTTCTATTTACCTCAAAAAAGCTAAAGAGTGGCGAATATCCGGTAATGCTGCGAATTATCGAAGACAGAAAGCCTAAATATATATCCACAGGCATTTCTTGCAGCAAAGAACTATGGGACTATGAGTACAATATACCTGCAAAGAAACACCCGCATTATAAACAGACAAAATTATTAATTGGAAAAAAGAAACTGGATGCTGAGAAGTTTGTCTATGACCTGGAGAATGAAGAAAAAAATCTATCCGCATAGGAAATCAAGAACAAGCTGAAAAAAGAAAAGGTCAACAACCCCTTTGTGTTTGTGCATTTTGAGAAGGTCATCGGCCGATTTATTGAAAGCGGCCAAATAAAAAATGCAGAAATATACAAAGACGCCAAACGCAATCTGTCCGACTTCACTAATGGCAAGGATATTCATTTCTCTGACATTGATATACTCTTCTTAAACAGATTTGAAGAATACCTGAAATCCAATGGAAAGGGTGGCAATACCATATACATCTATTTGCGAACCTTAAGGGCTTTGTTCAACAGAGCTGTCGAAGAAGAGGCCACTTCCGAAAAATACTATCCCTTTAAGAAATTCAGCTTGGCAAAATATGCGAAGATAAAAACGGAGAAAAGGGCCATTTCGAAGGATGAAATTGAGAAAATTAAGAAACTGAAACTGTCAAAAATTCCTGAGTTGCTATTAGCCCATAAACTTTTCCTTTTTAGCTTTTATTGCCGGGGCATGAACTTCATAGATATGGCATTCCTAAAATGGAAAGATATTCAGGGAGTATTATAAATCGATGTTACGGAATTTGTTTCTAAAATATTTCCCCCTATAACCAATTTTGTTACCTCTGAACTACCCATAGTTGCTAAATGTTATTAAAAATGCCGGACTTTTGACCTTCACAGCCATACCCCAATTCAAATTTAGAAATTAAATTAGAAAAGATGTTACAAAAAGGATTGCAAAAAAAGTCAATAAAAAACAACAACTATATATAACTTTAACCACTTGGTTACCGATATGCCAAAATTAAATCACAAAGAATAATCGATTAATTAAGTAACAAACTAGCAGGCCATGGCCAAAAAAGGAATTCTTTCATTAGAATCGTTCCCTTACACAATCGTTCTTATACTTGGGGTGATCTCATGGTGCATCACCCATATGGTTGATCGACTAACAAGCTCACCGGCAATCAAGTGTTCTATATCGAGGGAGCAATTCAATAATGCTCGCATCACAACCTATTCACTCAAAAATATCACAAGGGACAAAAAATTTGAAAATCTGGATATGTTTTTTGATGGCACCAAGGACACGATTTTGGCACAACAAATTACCTACCTACCTCCAATGAAAAAGGATCCAGCGGCAGATGTATTTGAACAAGAAGGAAAATATGCAATATACCACTTGACCGAATTCCAGCCAGGTTGCTTGCTGAATATCACTATTACAACGAGGGGTCATCGCGAAATACCTCTAAGACTTTCATCAAAGTCACCTGTACTACTGCTTTCTCCATCTATTGAAACATGCCTGCTTGAAAATGAGATGCTCATTCAATTTTTATTTTTAGTTACTGGCTTAGCATTTCTCGTCTTTTACTTTGTAAATAATCAAAGAAATTCTCCATGAAAGCAGTTGCTATTGTGTTGCTTGTTCTGCTTTCATACAATTCCCTGTACACACAAAAGGTATTATTTCGAGTCGTTGATGTAAATCAAAATCCATGTAGAGTCGAAATTATAATTAGAAATGCAAAAGGAGAGGAAAGGAGATTGCCCACACAAAAAGATGGCAGTTTTATTGATCCTGATTGCTGCACTTTTAGCGATAAAATTTCAATTAAAAGCGAGATCTATTCTACACCTTCAAAATACTTTATTGACATAAAAGGTATCTTGACCGTCTACGATACTTACGGCAGTCCTTATATAATTAGACCAGTAGTCGATGACGAACCCAAAATAGTCAGTCATTCGAGTGCTCCCTCAATTTTATCTTATCGCAAAATAACGAAAGCAAGAACTAATGTCTCAACGTCAAAATTAAAGTCCGATACCGAGTATGATTTGACTATCACTACTGATGAATCCGCGTATCTTTTGATAAATAATAAGGCAGAATCAAGATTGGAAAAGGATAAAATATTTAGGAAATCGGTTCGTAAAGGTACATACCAAATTAAGGTCATATCGGTTAGCAATAGATTTGTAGCAGATTCCATACAAATAAAGGAAGACTCAGATTTCAAAACAGAGATCCATTTTGCCTTACAAAATCAAGCGAGGGAAGTCTTCAACAAATCTGTTGGTCTATACAATAATGGAGTAGAGCTTTTTAGAAAAGCGCGATATACTGAGGCAAAAAAAGAATTCAGCGAAGCAGCTGAATATGGGAGCACTTTTGCCCAGGTATGGCTTGGCGACATATATCTTGAAGGAACTGGCACCGGTATAGACTATTTTAAGGCCGCATATTGGTACCGCAAAGCAGCAGATCAGGGAGCCGAAAGTGCACTGAATAACTTAGGAGCGATGTTTCTTTTGGGCAAGGGTGTCAAAAAAGATCCGGACACAGCCTTGTTACTGATCCAAAAATCAATCGATCACGGCAGTCTTGTTGGAATCTACAATTTAGGATTGATGTACTATCGGGGTGAAGGCACTAAAAAAAATGACTCATTGGCAGTGATTTGGTTCAGTAGAGGAGCTCAATCGGGAGATACTTCCGCCCTGGTTTCCCTCGGAGCCATGTATATTAAAGGAGAAGGAACCAAACAGGACTTGAAGGAAGCCTTTAGCTCGTTTCAAAAAGCTGCTCAAAAAGGAAGCTCCTTCGGACAACTATATTTGGGGGCAATGTATGAAAATGGCCAATATGTTTCTAAAAATGATTCATTGGCATTTTTCTGGTATCAAAAGTCAGCCTTGTCAGGAAATGGATTTGCCCAAAACAGTTTAGGCGTTATGTACCAGAATGGTCTCGGAGTCAATAAAAATGATTCGGTAGCATTTAGATATTTTCAATTGTCGGCAAATCGAGGCAATGCCTTTGGACAGGCCTCTTTGGGATCTGCCTATTACAATGGCATCGGGATTCCAAAAAATGATTCACTAGCATTTCTATGGATCTCCAAATCAGCCCAGCAGGGAAATCTGCTTGGCGAAACTGCATTAGGAATTCTTCTACAGGAAGGTCGAGGAGTGAAGCAAAACGATTCGATAGCTGCAATTTGGTTTCGTAGGGCGGCTGACAAGGGAGATGCAAGCGCCCAAAATCTGCTTGGGAAAATGTATTTGTTAGGAAAGGGAATTAAGTTAGACCACCACGAAGCATTTATCTGGTTTGAAAAAGCAGCGAAACTTGGAAACGCTCAGGCTCAAACCAATCTCGCCGAATTGTATCGACAAGGGCTGGGAGTGGAAAGAAACGATAGCCTTGCAGCATTTTGGTTTCAACGTGCCGCTGAACAAGGCGACATTAATGGTGAACTTTTCTTTGCAAATGTTAATGCCCTCGGACTCGGTACTCATCAAAATGACTCAATGGCGTTACTTTGGACTCGGAAATCTGCGGAGCAGGGTAATCCATTCGCACAAGCTACTTTAGGAAATTACTACCGAGATGGAAAAGGCGTTACAAAAAATGATTCTATTGCTGTGTCATGGTACAAGAGAGCAGCTTCGCAAGGTGACCCTGAAGCCCAATATTCTTTGGGACAAACGTATTTAAATGGAAATGGTGTGTCACAAGACTATACGGCTGCAACATCATGGATCAAAGAGGCAGTCAAGCAGGAATATCCTTATGCTGAAAACCAACTCGGATTCATGTTCATGAATGGGCAGGGCCTTAGGCAGAATAATGATTCAGCCTTTTTTTATTACCAGAAGGCTGCCGATCATGGTGATCCGGGAGGAATGCATAACCTTGGTGTATTATATTTCAATGGAATTGGAACAACAAAGAATGATATAATAGCAGCTAAATGGATGAAAAAAGCCGCTGAACTCGGGAACACAGATGCACAAAGAGTTCTGGGCATAATGTATTATAGAGGAACCGGCGTCAAGCAGGATGATTCTGTTTCTGCCTTCTGGATGCAAAAAGCAGCCGAAGGTGGAAACGCCGAAGCACAATATAGGCTAGGGAAGATGTACAATAGCGGAATCGGTAAAATCCGTAATGATTCAATTGCTATTTCATGGATTAAAAAAGCGGTCCTACAAGGATATGCTGATGCGCAAAATGATCTAGGCAAAAAAATGCTTAACGGTATAGGCATGCAAAAAGACTATAAGGAAGCTCATAAGCTCTTTAATGCATCTGCATCTCAGGGGAATGCCACAGGACAATATTTCCTCGGATATATCTATCAAGATGGTTTGGGAGTTCTCAAAAGTGACACGACAG
>DATHGW010000446.1:0-4178 GCA_035317445.1 Puia sp. | reverse complement strand
CACAGTTTTGACCATCTTCCCCATACTTTCATCCACCAGGTGAACCGCTTCTTCTGTTTCTTTGGAGTTTGGTCCAAACGAGTGTTCCTGGTGGTCAACCTCCGGAAAGTAAAATGTGATCAGGTGGGGCCTTTTTTCTTCGGGAAGCAGAAGCCAGTTTTTGATGGTTTCAATCCGGCGGTCCATCGATATGACATCATTATAGATATAGTAATAAGATGGCCTGATTCCCTGGATGGCGCTTTCCGAAGCAACCCAATAAAAGCTGGCGCTCATCATGTGTTGTTTTTCTGCAAGCACCCAAAGCGGGGTGCCTCCATACCAGGAGCTGTCGGATACCACTACTTTATTTCCGAGGCTATAGATGGCCTGCTTCTTCTTGTCAAAAAAAGTATTGTCCACGATGCCGTGATGCGCAGGATATAGTCCTGTGGCAATGCTATAATGGTTAGGAAAGGTCAAAGAGGGAAATGACGACTGCATATAGGAGGCGTTTACTCCCTGTTCTCTCAGCTGCAGGAGATGCTGTGCATGATATTTCTCTGCAAGATCGTACCTGAATCCATCGGCTGAGATCAGGATGACATAAGGTTTTTTTTGCTGCTCCGCACTGTTGATCCTTCCCGGAATTATTTTTTGCGTGGTATCCTGAGCTTCGGTTACACGGGCCAGTAAGAAGAAGATGCTGATGAAAAGATATTTAGTCATGTGGATCATAAAGGAAAGTGTTGAGACGGAATGCAATGATACAAATTTTGACTAACGCATTCACCAGGACTTACTATAAAAGTAAACGGCCTGCTCTTGAAAGAGCCGGCCGTTGCTAACCTATGAAAAACACCAGATTCAAATATCGTTATTCGAATACTTGCAGTGTAAATTAATCGGTAAACAGCTAAAATATCGGGGTCTATTGATTTAAGGAACGCTTTTGTTGTTGCCGGAGTTGCCTGCGTTCTATTTCGCGCTTGATAAAATTGCTGAAATCCTTTTCAGCCTTGTAAAAGCTATCCACTTTATACGGTGGCAATACTTTGAGAAATTCGGTATTGTATTTCTTGCGGATATTCAATATGGTTTCTTCCAGATCGAGTTCCGTTCTTCCCTCCTTTTGTGATTTCACCCGGGCCAGCAGCAGTTCATCGGAATATTGGTTGTAAATCGGCCAGAAACGCTGCGCTTCTTCCGGTGTGAGATTCATTTCCCTGGACAGATAAGCGAGCTTCAGGGTTTTGAGCCTGTTGCCCTCCTGGGCCCTGGCTTCCTGTAAACAGCAAATAATAAGAATATATAGTAACAATCTTTTCATGCACGATTTAATTGGTGATCACATCCTTTGAACCATTGGTTTCATTAGCATATTGTTGCAGTTCAGCATCCGGGATGTCCTGGAATAAATCCTTCATATCGTTCTCGCTCCAATCGAGCACAGCTGTAGTCGTACTGGTAGAATCAATCGTGAGGATATCCTGGTTGTCCAGGTAATTGACGATTTCCTGGTCGCTTACTTTTGACAAGGCCGCCAGGGGATCGGTACCGGTGGCATTGCGAGGCTTAAAAGTAAACAAGCCGATCGTTATCAAAACTCCGGTCAGCGCAGCGGCAGCAGCGTATTTCAGCCAGGGACTTTTTGTTGAAAAAGAAACCAGCTTTGCGGGTTTCGACTGTTTTTTTGCGCGCGTAAGGATAGATGCAGCCAGACCATCAAAATAACCGGCAGGGACTGTATAGGGGTTTTTATTTTTCCCTGCGGCCATCGGTTCAGAAAGGTTTTCCAATTCATCATTGACAATGGACAAGGCTTTCATGCCACTGGCCAGGTTATCCGCCAATTCATCGAAGTAACCGGGAGGCGTTGAAAAAGGCGTTGTTTTCTCCAGGCTGCCAAGCAAGGGCGAAATCAATTCCGTTTCTTCAACCACATCATCGGTCGCTTTAGCCTTGAGGCGGGCCACCAGGCCCAAGGGAAAATTTTCAAAATAGCTTGCAGGTACAGTAAAAACGGGCTGTTTATTGATTGTATTCAGTAAGGGAGAGATCGCATTCAGTTCAATTCTGTTCATGACCATTGAAGGCAGGCTGTCGAAATAGCCGTCCGGGACCTTAAAAAGATCATCGGGACGGGGTAAACCGGCAAGTAAAGGGCTGATCTCCCTCAATTCTTCTGATATGTTTGCTTCATTTTTCACGCCGATGGTCAGACCAGTTTAGGTAATCAAAGTTTAATGATTCAGAATATACTCCTCTATTTTCTTAACCGCATGATGATAGGATGCTTTTAGGGCACCCTCCGAGGTTTCAAGCACCCGGCTCATCTCTTCATAGGGCATCTCATCATAATAGCGAAGGCTGAACACAGCCCGCTGTTTTTCAGGCAATTGCTGGATGGCCAATTGTAATTTCCATTCTATTTTGGACGCATCAAAATGGTCATCCGCCTTGATCTTATTGCTCAGTCCCGACTCCACTTCGCTCATGGAGACCGATGCTCTTTTTTTCTGTTGTTCCAGATAGGTCAGGCATTCGTTGGTGGCGACACGGTAAAGCCAGGTGTATAATTGGGCATCCTGGCGAAAGTTTTCCAACCCGTTCCAAACACGGATAAAAACATTTTGCAATACGTCATTGGCGTCATCATGACCAACCACCATGCGCCTGACATGCCAGTAAAGTCTTTCCTGGTATTTCCTGATGATCTCAGTAAAGGCTTTTTCTTTTGTCTCAGGGGCATGAAACAGGCTCAGTAATTCAGCGTCATGTGTAGTGACTGCCATTAGGTTAGCGATTTCGTGGATAGTCCCATATTAGACTGTTTCCTGCCCCTGTAGTTTAATCAGGGCCGGACGATTATCTTTGTTTTTTCTGGCCATGGCTTTCTCTGCAGCGGCAACGATATGAGCCGCTGTCAGGCCATATTTCTCGAGCAATTGATCGGGTGTTCCACTTTCTCCAAAAGTATCATTGGTACCGACATATTCAATGGGTATGGGCATGTTCCTGGCGGCCAGCTGGGCAATGCTGTCGCCCAAACCGCCGATGATATTGTGTTCTTCGGCAGATACGGCGCACCGGGTTTTAGTAATAGAATCCAGGACCGCCTTTGAATCGATGGGTTTAATGGTATGTATGTTGATCAGTTCAACTGAAATGCCCTTATCCTGGAGCATTCTGCCTGCTTCAATGGCTTTCCATACCAGGTGACCGCAGGCAAAAATAGATACATCCGTTCCTTCTGAGAACCGTTGCGCTTTCCCGATAGTGAAATCGAGTTTGTCTGTGAAGATAGGCCAAACCGGCCGGCCAAAACGAAGATAAACCGGTCCCTGGTAATCTGCAATGGCCAGGGTGGCTGCCTTGGTCTGGCTATAATCGCAAGGGACGATAACGGTCATGCCAGGCAGCATTTTCATCATGCCAATATCTTCCAATATCTGGTGGGTGGCCCCGTCTTCCCCAAGGGTCAGCCCGGCATGAGAGGCACATATCTTGACGTTCTTTCCTGAATAAGCAATGGATTGGCGGATCTGGTCATAGACCCTGCCGGTGGAGAAATTGGCGAAAGTGGTGGTGAAAGGAATTTTTCCGCCGATGGTCAGTCCTGCGGCGACGCCCATCATATTGGCTTCGGATATACCACACTGAAAGAACCGGTCAGGAAATTCCTTGATAAACTGGGCCAGCTTTAACGACCCGGCCAAATCTGCCGTAAGGGCAACGATGTGTGGATTCTTCCTGGCAGCTTCCGCGATACCATCGCCAAAACCGCTTCGTGTATCTTTCTTTCCGCTAACCTGAATGTCTTGTAGCATGGTGCAAAGTAAAGGAAAAATGATATAAGAAAGCTAGTGGGTTGTGGCGAGTGGCTAGTGGAAAATAGAGAATAGAAAGTAGAGAGTAGAAAATAGGAAAGGGTCGGGAACCCACTTCATCCTATTTTCTACTCTCTATTCTCTATTTTCCACTCGCCACTCGCTACTCGCCTAATTCAACTCCGAAAACTTTCCATTATAAAATTTCTCGTCGACCTTAAGTTTTTGTTCCCATTTCCAGGCCGTGGCCATCATGTCGTCCAGCGAAAATTTGGGAATCCAGCCAAGCTGTTTTCTTGCCAGATCATTATTGGCATAAATGGCAATCACATCACCTGGTCTTCTTGGAGCGATCACATAATTTAATTT
>DATHGW010000445.1:0-5257 GCA_035317445.1 Puia sp. | reverse complement strand
ATAGAGGGTACTATCATTGCTGAGGCTGACGTAGAGGAGTTCATCGGCAGCCTGTCTGGAGGAGTGGCTGTTGGCCGGGGTCTGATAAACGGTTTGTTCATTGGTGACCGTTACACCGTATTTTTTCCATCGGTCATTCGCAAAATTTTTATGCACCCACGCGATAATCTTGTGCACATCCTCCTTCCATTCGGGAAAGTATTCCCGGTGTTCCATCATGAACCGGGCGAAGGTCATCGCATTGATCTGCGTTTCGCTCCACCAGTCGACATCTTCGAAAAACGGACCCCATTTATTTTCCTTTAAAGGAAATGATTTCATCCAGGTCAATAATTTGTCAAATCCCACACGGTATGCGGCAGTATCTCCCTTTTTCAATGCAATCAGATCAAGGAACAACTGCATGGTTCCCGACCAATTGGTTGTGTAGCCTGCGGTATCGATCCAGGTTCCGGTGAAATCGTGGTTGCGAAGCAATGCCTTTTTTCCGGTAAAGACATTTATTTTAAAAGGCAGGGGTGAGTAATTGATATTACCCTCTTGTATATGCGCCGCAAGGGTATTGGCAATTTTTTCAGCGGCATCCAGGTAAAGGCTGTTTTCCCCGATCTTATACAGGTGTACCAGTTCCAGCCCAAACGATCCGGCCTTGTCGGGTTGTGCAATATCTTTCCCCGATTTCATGTCGCCGTCGTACTGCCCTGAATATATGAGCGTATTGTAGGGAAAGGGGATATTGGGCCATTGCGCATCTGTTGGTGACAAGCCATGGGAAAGATAATAATCTCCGATAAAGAACATATTGGCTTTCACTTTTTCTTCGCCTGTATAGGGGTAATACAAACGCCAGGAAGAGAGCGCCATGGCAAATTGGTCTCCGCCGATCCCCCTGGGGTCATCGAATGCGGCATTCCAAACCTGGTGGTTCATATAATAAGGAAGCCCATTCATGTCATGCCGCATCGTATCCCAGAAATTCCAGACCAGATGAATGATGTGGTCGTACGATTTTCCAGGATTAGCATTGTACCAGGGGATGATTTTTCCTTTGTTATCGGTCTGAATGGGATGATAGATCAATATTTCTTTCTGCTGGGAGAAAGCCGGTGAGATACAACAATAAATAATTAAAATCAGAAAAATTCTCGGAAGCATGAGCAGTTGTTTAATGAGTTAGGTCGGTCAAATAAATATAAGCCCATAATTTGTTAGAGAAAAAGAAGTTTGCTTAGCAATATTATATTTGTTTATATATATTCGGTTGCCCCCAGATTATATCAAAAAAAGGCCTTGCATAGGCCATGTTTACTGGATCGACTGTCAGATTTCCATAAGATATCCACATTTTAAGCATAATAATCATATTAATATTTTTTATCTATGAATTTTATATGAAAATTCTTTATTTTCGCTGTCACGGAGTCTCCAATCTCTTATTTGAACAATTAAACGGGTAGTCGCTTTTACCAGCCCTGAAACCCGATGTAGCCATTGCTTACCGTCGATTGCATTCTTTAAAATGAACTGGCGAAAATATCATGTATGGAGTAAGAACTGCAAAAGCCGGTTCTTCAACATAAAATAGCAAGCAATCAATTAACAACTAAAAACAATGCACTATGGCAACTGCTAAATTAGAGTACATCTGGCTTGATGGTTATCAACCCATTCAAAGTTTGCGTAGCAAAACAAAGATTGAAAAAAAATTCGCGGGAAAATTGGAGGACTGTCCCATGTGGAGTTTCGATGGATCTTCAACTGAACAAGCGCCGGGTGGCTCTTCGGATTGTCTGTTGAAGCCTGTTTTCCTCGTCGAGGATCCCCAGCGTAAAGACGGCTATCTCGTCATGTGCGAAGTGCTGAGTTCGAACGGTTCCCGCCATCCGAGCAATGGAAGAGCTCTTATCGATGATGATGACAATGACTTCTGGTTTGGTTTTGAGCAGGAGTATTTTTTATGGAACGCGGATACGGATAAACCGCTGGGATTTCCGGAAGGCGGATTTCCGAGACCACAAGGCCCATACTATTGTTCCGTGGGTGCACGCAATGCCTACGGACGCGCCATCGTCGAAGAACACCTCGATGCCTGCCTGGAAGCGGGTCTGAATGTAGAAGGTATCAATGCCGAAGTGGCAACAGGACAATGGGAATTCCAGATTTTTGCTAAAGGCGCCAAAGAAGCCGGCGACCAGGTTTGGATTGCCCGCTATCTGTTGGAAAGAATCGGAGAGAAATACAATACGGCCATTAACTGGCATTGCAAACCATTGGGCAACCTGGATTGGAATGGCAGTGGCATGCACGCTAATTTCTCCAATTCGCTGCTGAGAACCTGCGGAAGCCGGGAAGTATTTGAGCGCGTTTGTGAAGCTTTCCGACCTGTGATCACCGAGCACATTGAAGTATATGGACCGGATAATCACCTCCGCCTCACCGGTAAGCACGAGACCGCGGCAATTAATGAATTTAAATATGGCGTGTCCGATAGGGGTGCCTCCATCAGGATACCCATCGGCACAACAGAAAGAGGATGGAAGGGCTGGCTGGAAGATCGCAGACCAAACAGCGCCGCCGACCCATATAAAGTCGCAGGCCGAATCATCAAAACAGTAAAATCTGCACAGTTGGAAGTAGACATGCTCCTGCACAAACTGGAAGCAGTAGAAGCTTAATCGTCAGGCAAACCAGGGAAAGTGAAATTTGATTTTGCTTTTCCTGGTTTTTTCATTGAGGGAAAAGAATTCCTGCAATTTTTTTCACGGATTTAAGAGAGCCATAGTGGATTTGTCTAAGCGTGAAAATTTATGAACAGGCACTTTCCAGCATAAACTCAGGCCCATCGCATCAGGTGTACATAACATTCCAAGCGTCACGCCTTTGTAATTAAACTTGTGTAATTCAGGAAGAACAATGCCAATGACTGCACCCAGGGTGAGTCCGACCATATCATCAGATGGGAAATGCGCAAGGGCTTTCACACGAAGATATCCCATCACTACCGGTGGAACCAGGGCCGCAGAATACAAAAGATATTTAGAAGCGCCCATGTCAGGATGATAGTCACAATATACCTTAACCGCGAAAAAAGTAGTAAAGGCAACAGAAGCCACGTGACCGCTATAAAATGAATTACGATTGTTGCCGCTCTTTCGGTCAGCCAATGGAAGGTCGGTATAATAAGTAAGCGGCCGGTACCTGTTCTGAAACGTCGGTCCCAGCCAACTGTAATTATAAAAAGTGAATGTGATCGTATGCCCCTCAATATACATGAAGAGAATATCCAGCCAATCCTTTTTTATTTTTTTATCAAAGCCAAGCAGGGCAGGCAAAAGGATAAATATCGGAGGTTCGATATAATCCGACAACTTACTGTATTGCTTATACTGGCTGGAATTCTGGTGTAATGCCCACCGGTCAATCGAATTCATTACACCAGGATTCAGAGCAAGTATCTCTGCATCGGAAAGGTCTTGCTTGCCCTTAATCCGGTCAATGGCAAAATAATCTGTCGCCAAACCCCCGGCAATGATGACGCTGTTCGTGAAATAATTAACGCGATAGATTTTGGAGACTTTGACTTTTGTAGTTGAGTCGGACTGACAAAAAATAGCCTGGCTTAAAATTAAAAGCGCTGAAACACAGAAAGCTGCCTTCATGAATTGGTTGTTTAATGAATTCAAATTATTTAGCTTGCATTTTACATGCCACCTCGCCGAACAAAATTATTCCCCGGCGGTGCGACCAGTAAACCATCCTATTTTTTTCTTCGTACAGTAGTATGATTAACCCCATCCGGCATCAATCCAAAATCTCCTAAACGGTTAGAATTGGGGAAATAATTACTCAATAATGATAAATACAATCTGAATATCCATTTCTGATAAACAAGCCATGCGCGGGCTTGCATTTTGATGGCCTTAAGACAAACTAGTTGCTAAAATCATGGGGAGACGAAAGCGCCCGGTCATTTTTGAGGGCTTTAATGATCATTTTTATGGATAAACGAATTAGGCTTTTTGGCATACTGTTATTGCTGATCCCTTCACTGACCATGGCTCAGGTGACTGATACGTTGACTAAAAAGTTGGACAGCCTGGCTAAAAAAACCGACAGCGTCGGGGCTAAACAAATAAATAATACAAATCCGGAAACTTACAACGAGAATACAAAAATAACAGTCCACACTTATATCGTTCTGGTGGCAGATGATATCAAGCAACAGATCACTTCGCCTTTCAGAGCTACAGGTAGTGATTGGCTGAAGATCGGGGCATTTGGATTGTTTACAACCGGAGTTGTCCTTTTTGTTGATAAGCCGCTGAATCGGGTTGCTGTAGATATCCGGAATAAAAGTAGCACAGTAGTTTCAACCAGTAACTATGTAACAAGATTTGGCGGGGCATACGAAGGATATACGCTGGCGGCTCTCGGGGCTTATGGATATATTTTTAAAAAGGAGAAAACAAAAACGACGACTTTTCTCGCCACGCAGGCCTATATAACAGCAGCAGCAATAGAAACTGCGTTAAAATATATTACAGGCAGACAACGACCGAACTATTATGATCCTGTAACCAATCAAAATAGCCCCACTTGGCATGGACCTTTCTATCAATTCCAGAAGGATAAGAATGGCGTCAGGCCGCCACTCGAGTCCTATTCATCTTTTCCATCCGGCCATACCACGGTTGCTTTTGCAGCGGCTACCGTTTTCGCTATGGAATATAAGGACAGCAAAATCATTCCGATCATTGCCTATTCTGCAGCCACCCTGATCGGATTGAGCAGAATTGGTGAAAACCAGCACTGGGCCTCAGACGTATTAGTCGGTGCTGCTCTTGGTTTCTTATCCGGAAGGCAGGTAGTGAACAACTATCACCGTTACTCAAAAATTAAATCCGCTGCAGATAAAAAGAAAAACACGCTCAGTTTTAGCCTCAACTATATGAACGGCACTTTATTACCGGGGATCGTGTATACGTTTAGGTAATGACGAATGGCGATCATAGATTATAATGTCCACGCCGCTGAGGATCCTCCCAATACAGCATCAGGAATATTCTTTGTTCCGTTTGCGTCGAACGTAAGGAAGGGTAATTTTGCTGGTAGTGACTATTTAAATAAATGCTATGTTCCATCCCGATGCTCAGATTACTGAAAAGCTGCAGGGTGATTTTAGGCTTTAGAATATGAATGTAATTATTACCCAGTGTGCCATATGGCGACTCATCTTTGCCGGTGTTATCAAATGCAT
>DATHGW010000444.1:0-6350 GCA_035317445.1 Puia sp. | reverse complement strand
GTGATAGTAACCATCTGCGTTAGTCACATCGTTGCCTTTGCCTGTAACCGAATTATAATTTTCATATATTCCGGCATTTTCTCTCCAGTTTTTCAACAGTAAGTTCCTGGATTTATTGATCGGTCAGTTCTGGCATCGGTTAGGTTATATTTCTGCATACCCAGATACACTAAAAAATTCATTGGTGCCCATATCCTTCCACGCCAATAGTCATTGTCTTTAAAGGCAGGATCGTTGCGGGCTATTGAAGGAAGAACATAATCGCCATAAAATTCGTTAGGATTGTAATAATGCTCCTTTATCATGCGCTCCGCCTGTTGTTGTGTACAGGCTTCTGCAATCAAGGGGTAAAAATTGGTAGGAGACAAACGGTAACTCTTTGTATTTATATCCAATCGTTTATTTAAAAATGTTCCCGTTTTTTCATCCCATAAAGTACCCAATTGTTGCGCATAAAAAGACGACCTTTTTTTCAATTCTGCAGCTTCTTCATTTTTACCCAATGCCATAGCAATTTCGTATAGCGAATTGCAGTCTTTAATATACAAACTCATCAGACCTACATCCGCTAATTCCATTGTATGTGTGACGGAATTATAAGGAATGCTGTCATACATGGGCGAATTATCAAGCCCCGATTCCAAAGCTGCACTTTGCGAATAGCTTTCACCTCTGATTCCGGTGGTATCCTTAGCATAATAGCTTCCCCAGGCTAAATAGCCATGAACAGCGCGGTTATTTGCCCACCACCTGTTCCATGTTAGTAGTTCATCATACACTTCTCTGAGGAACCATTTTTCTTTATACTTTTTATAAATTTCAAGCACGATCATGCTGCCAACCGGTGGCTCAGATCTGTCCCATGAAGAGGTTCGAACAACAAACGGCTCGCCGCTGGCCGGTTCGTATCCACCACCCGTTGCAAAATTGGGAACAAAACCTGCCGGCGTGATTGTTTTTGTAATTTCAATAGCATTTGCATAAGCCAGCTTTTTATTAAACATGGAGAACATGTAACTAACGAAATAATTATCCCATTCGAACAATGCATAGCCACCCCAGATCATATTCCATAACCTGCTCACAGGTGTTAGCACACGATGATTGCCCGCATCGTAAATAGTGTTCCATGCAAGTATTGATTGCATGGCTAAAAATGATTCCGATAAACCACCGTACCCATCTACTATTTTTTGTTGTGCTTCCCGATGTGTGGCAATAATGTTTTTTATGGTTAACAGATTCCTTGTTTTACCAGTATATATGCCAATTGCGTTTTTTAGAACCAAAGTTAAACGAGGCGCTGTCGAAATGCTGTAAGTATTTGATACTGGTGTTTCCGTTGAACTGACGGAAATAAACTTATTGGCAAATTTTCCTGTAAGTTTATTTTGGCTCATGCCAATTAAGCCTTCTTTATTCCATAATAAACCAGCTTCTACAATGAGAAAATTTTCAGATGGTTTAGCTGGCGAAACCAAAATAATTTCGTCATCACCATCAGTAGCTGTTTCAACTGTTATGTTGATACCCAGGTATTGCAATGTTAGGCTGGTATAACTTCCATCTTCAGATCGCAGACCCAAAGAAACTTTTTCAGCACGCTTAAGTATCTCAGACGCTTTAAAGGCCTCTTTCAGGTAGGCCTTGTTGTCTTTTGTGTTTATGCATAAATTGATCGCAAATCCCTCCGGCAACAAAGCGTGTGTCAAAATGCTGTTGTTATACCAGGTATTCCAGCCTTTGCCAAGGTCGACCTGCATTTGTCTGTATTCAGCTGTTCTTATGTTCCTCGTAAACGTTTGAGCGCTGCTTTTTAGGCAAGGAAAAAATAAAAAGGCAAAAAAGGATCTAGATAAAGCTTTGGCAAACATATTATATTGTTTTTATCCCACGCAGGCAGGAAAGTTGAAGATAAGAACAATTGCCAAATGAATTATCTTGTGATTAGCGCAATCGCTTCATTTACTATTATGCTCCAACAGTACCTGTCTTAACTTCTCCGGCACGCTTATAATGGGCAATAATTACTCCGGTTGTTGTAACAACACTTTCTGCTAATGTAAATGCTGCCGGAATCGGGCCATTGTCAAACAACTTTTTTCCTTTTCCAAGCGTCAGGGGATAAGTTTTAAGTCTGAGTTCGTCTACAAGGTCATTCTTAAGTAATAGCTGAATAAGCTTACTACTGCCCCATACCTGGATGTCGGCGCCTTTTGAATCTTTGAGCTTTTTGATATCTGCCACAGTTTTAATTACCACTGAGTTTTTCCATCCGGTAACCATCGGGTCCTTTTTTTTCATTTTTTTGGAAAACACATATTTTGTGCCTTCATTAATACCCGGCCAAAAGTCTCCATGTTCAGGCCAGTAGGCGGCCCAAATCTCAAATGTTTTCCTGCCCAAAAGATAATCTGCAGTTTGTTTCAGCTCTTTTTGCACCACTTGGCCTTCAACATCATCACCATACGGTGCCGTCCAACCGCCATACTTGAAACGGCCTGATGTATCTTCCTCGCGCCCGCCGGGTGCCTGCATGACGCCATCTAATGTAATCATGGATAAGACAATTATCTTTCTCATATCATTTTAATTTATAGTTGAATTGAAATGATTGTGTTTACTTTAAAAAGCCATCCAGGTAACCCAATATTGTTTTCGTCTGCATCATCATCAGGCTGACATGCCCCTGCGAAGGAACAATCGCCAATTGCGATTTTGGCATCGGTCCCAGATCAGCAGTCACGCCACCTCCAAGTAATTGATATGTTTTCATCAACTCAATTTTATCCAGGCCATCATTGTCGCCCGAGATCAGTAATACCGGCGAAGTAATTTTCGCAATATTGGCTTCACCTATGTCGAATGGCACCCCGGCAAAAGCAATCATCTGTTCCAGGAACTTTGTCCATTTTGTTTTGTCAGGTGCTATGGCATCATATTCCGCTTTCATAGGACTATTCGTAAATACCTCAGGCTTGAAATTTTTAAACGCATTATTTACTACGGGCAGCCAGCCACCGGTTTTATACGTGGAAGAAATGATCACTAATTTTCGTACCCGTTTAGGGTGTTGTACTGCCAACTGGTAAGCCACGGAGCCACCCATGCTAAATCCTGCAACATCCGCACTGTCAACTTTTAAGTGATTCATTACTCCGTCCACATCACTTGCCAGGGTGGCTATGTCTAATTTTCTGTCCGAATACGCTGTATGCCCATGTCCCTGGAATTCAATGGCAATTACTTTTCTTGTTTTTGACAATTCAGGTATTAATTGTCCCCAGTTCATCTCAATATTCCAAAAAGCACCGTGCAATAAAACGATCGGCCTGCCCTCACCATACACTTCGTAATAAACTTTAATGCCATTAACAGGCGCGTAACCAGTTTCGGCAGGTTTGAGCTGTTGCCCGTTGGACTGAAATACCGTAAAAAAAAGCATAGCAATGATGAATACCGGTTTTGGGAGATTAGATCCTTTAAATATTCTTTTCATAAAACGTTGTTTAAATTATTTTGAAATTTATTCACAATACAAAGATCGAAGGCATTTCAGGATTTTACGTTGTATAAAAGCGACAACTTGAGGGTGGATCGCGACAAAATATTGCTGTCACAATCTGAAAGATCAAAATTGATTTTAAACGATGGGAATGCTTCAGACAAAATACAAAGCAGCATTTTGCTTTGTGCCTTTTTCTGAACATTTGTTTTAAAAACTTCAACCATTTCTTAACAAATTACTATTTATGCTACCTGCATTTTTGGTCGTTATACCTATTTATTCTTTAATGTTAATAGTAGTTCGTCCAATTGTTGTAGCCCCATAGTAAATCCTCCCTGGAAGCCCATTTCAATCATCTTCTCAAAGCGGGCAAGGGATTCATTGTAAATACTAATACTGACTTTTGTCGTTCCATTTTGTTCGCTGAAATTGAAATCCCAATCGGAACCTGGCAATTCAGGGTTTTCATCTTTGTCTGCAAACGCATTCAACATTTTGAAATTGGTTTTTGGACTAATGGAAGTAAATTTCTGAATTGACCAATGTTCTTGTCCTTCCGGGCTTACCATAGCATAAAATCTTCGTCCGCCAACTTCAAAGTTCATAAATTTTGTTTTGGCGGCCCAGGGTTTGGGTGCCCACCATTGGTCAAGAATTTCTGGTTTGGTAAAAGCATCCCATACCAGCGAAAGGCCGGCAGCAAATTCTCTTGTTACAAATACCGTTTTTGCCGCTTTGTCAACCGTAAAATCAAATAGCAAATTGTTTTTCATTTTTTCTGTTTTTTCATTGTTGATAATACTTTGTCAAGTTGATTGAATTGGGTCTCCCAGATTTTTCTGAATTGGTCAAGCCATTTGTCAATCTCTTTCATTTTTTTAATTTCAAGTGAGTAGTAAATTTCCCTGCCTTGCTGTTCCTGTTTCACCAATTCGCATTCTGTAAGTATGCGAAGGTGTTTAGAAACAGATTGCCGGGTAGTGTTGAAGTTGTCGGCAATGGCGTTAGGTGTCATTGCCTGCAATGCGATTAAGGTGATAATGGCCCGCCTTGTAGGGTCGGCTATTGCCTGGAAAATGTCTCGTCTCATATCGTTTGATTTTATGCGAAACCGATTGGCTGCAAATATATGTGCAACTATTCGGTTTCGCAAATTTTTTGCAAAAAAATTTTTTTAAAGGGAGAAAGTGGGGAAGTTTGAAGTCGCAAGGTGACTTGTACAATTACCGCAAACTCGTGTACTTACGCATCTCAAAGCTACTTTATTGCGTAAATGCACTCAAATGGGCTGAATTGACGCAAATTCTATTTTATCAGCTACAGATTATAATAGGCCCAGGAGAATAGGAGCTTTTGTTGTAACCGAAAATGAAGGGGGTTGTCAGGATGTTGTCTGTATTTCTGAATGATCACCAGTATCATATAGCCTGTCGCTCCACCACAATACAAAAACAACCGGTGGCCTAGAAGCTGATGTAGTGAATGATTATGAAAGGGCGGTAAAGCTGTCGGATTCGCTGCACAAACCTTTGTTGATTGACTTTACGGGATGGGCCTGTGTTGACTGCCGCAAGATGGAAGAAAATGTTTGGAGCCAGCAAGCAGTGAAAGACTACATTAGCAAGAATTATATCCTTGTATCGCTGTATGTGGATGACAGAAAAAAGCTGCCTGTGCTGGAAAGGTTTACTTACGAGAATAAAGATAAAAACAAAAAAGGACATATTCACCTATGGCGACAGGTGGGCCACGTTTGAAGCTGAGATTTTTGGACAAATCATCACAAAAAATTACACTATAAATCTTCAATTATGAAAAGATCAATTCAGTGCGCGGCTTTTTTGCCGTTTCATAAACCAGCCGGCATAATGTTTTTCTGCTTGCTTTTCTCGGCCTCTGTATTTGCACAAAGTAAACACGACACGACGAGCTATATCCAAACGGTTGATATCAGAACAGGAAAAATTGATACCGTATTCGTTGCCACAGGTGATTTCGAAGCACCCAACTGGCATCCTGACAATTACCTTGTCGTCAACTTTAGAGGCAAAATTTACAAACTTGACCTGGCTACTAAGCAATTAACTGAAATTAACACCGGGTCAATTAATCAAATCATGGACGACCACGGGCTTTCACCGGACGGTAAATCAATAGCAATTACCGCCTTCGATATCAACGATCCTTCACAAAAACGCTATAAATTTTCTATGTATATCGTACCTGCTACAGGCGGGGAGCCGCAGAAAATAACCTCCCAGGATCTTTCTTTTTGGCATGGATGGAGCCCTGACGGCAAGACGATAGCATATTGCGGCGGGGACTTTAGCAACCTGGATGTTTACACCATACCAGTGGAAGGAGGCACGGCGAAAAGGTTAACTGATGCTGTGGGGTTGGACGATGGCCCCGATTACTCTCCTGATGGCAAGTATATATATTTCCATTCATACCGTAGCGGCCGAATGCAAATTTGGCGGATGCACCCCGATGGCTCGCAGCCGGAGCAAATGACCTTTGATGAAAATGCCAACTGGTTTCCCCACCCGTCACCAGATAATAAATGGATTGCCTACATCGCATATACTACTGACGAAAAACAAAACCACCCATTTGGAAAAAACGTCAAACTGCGCCTGATGAACCCCAAAACGAAGGCTGTTAAGGATATTACACCCGTATTTTACGGCGGGGCAGGTACCATCAACACCCCTTCATGGAGCCCTGACAGCCGGAAGGCTGCGTTTGTAAGCTATTCAGTTAATTGATAGTTATTAGTTCTAATTTATTCCGTTCTCAAACTTTTTACCGGGTTTGTTATTGCTGCTTTTATTGCCTGGAA
>DATHGW010000443.1:0-3452 GCA_035317445.1 Puia sp. | reverse complement strand
ATTGGACGCTCCATACCTCGAGATTCCCTTTTTCAAACTGATCAAGAAACGCGTCGGCTGGCTGATCATCCTTTTCCTGAGTGAACTGCTCACGACCACGGCTATGGGCTATTTTGCCGACGAGATCACCAAGGCTGTGGTATTGTCTTTTTTTGTACCGCTGATTGTTTCCAGCGGGGGCAATAGCGGCTCACAGGCATCCACCCTGATTATCCAGGCCATGGCGGTAGGCGAAGTCGGCCTTTCAGATTGGTGGCGCGTGGTCCGGAGAGAGATCCTCTCAGGCCTAACATTGGGCGGCATATTGGGTACGATTGGGTTCCTCAGGATATTTGTCTGGCACGTGCTCATGCAACATGGTGTCATCAACGATTTATATGGAGCACACTGGGCGATCATTGGCCTGACGGTTAGCTTTTCGCTGCTGGGCGTGGTGTTGTGGGGCACTTTCAGCGGATCCATGTTGCCGATCCTGCTGAAAAGGCTGGGCGCCGATCCGGCTGTTTCGTCTGCCCCATTTGTGGCGACCCTGGTTGACGTAACCGGCATCATCATATATTTTTCTGTGGCCTTCTTTTTCCTGAAGGGAACGCTACTGTAAACGCATTATAAAAATACTTTCATGTGTGGAATTGTTGCTTATATCGGACCAAAGCAAGCCTATCCCGTGATCCTCAAAGGCCTGAAACGCCTTGAATACAGGGGATACGACAGCGCGGGCGTAGCATTGCTTAATCACGGGCTAAAAGTCTATAAGAAAAAAGGAAAGGTTGCGGAACTGGAAGAAAGCCTGATCGGAAAGGACCTGGAAGCTCATGCCGGTATCGGACATACGCGCTGGGCCACACATGGGGAACCCAGTGACCGCAATGCCCATCCGCACCTGTCAGCGAGTGGCAAACTGGCCATGATCCATAATGGGATCATCGAAAATTATGCGCAGCTCAAAAACGAGTTGATCAAAAAAGGATACCATTTCAAAAGTGATACAGACACGGAAGTGCTGCTGAATTTTATTGATGACATTCAACAAAACAATCAATGTGAATTGGAAGAAGCCATCCGTATCGCGCTAAAAAGAGTGGTTGGCGCTTATGTGATCGTGCTGCTCGACCAGGATCATCCGGATACGATCATTGCAGCAAGAAAAGGTAGTCCATTGGTGATCGGCATTGGTAAAGGCGAACATTTCCTCGCATCTGATGCTTCGCCGATCATTGAATATACGAAGGAAGTGGTGTACGTGAACGATTATGAACTTGCCATCATCAAGGCTGACGAACTGATCCTTAAAAATCTTGGCAATGAAAGAATAACACCCTTTGTGCAGAAACTGGACATGGAGCTCGCCGCAATTGAAAAAGGCGGCTATGACCATTTTATGCTCAAAGAAATATTCGAACAGCCCGATACGATTTTCGATTGCCTCCGCGGCAGGCTCGATGTACATGCCGGCACTATCACCATGGCGGGGGTACAAAATAACATCGAACAATTAAAAAATGCCTCCCGCATCATCATCGTGGCCTGCGGAACCAGCTGGCATGCCGGACTCATTGCAGAATACGTGATTGAGGAATTGTGTCGCATTCCCGTAGAAGTGGAGTATGCTTCGGAATTTCGCTATCGTAATCCTGTCGTCCATCAAGACGATGTGATCTTTGCGATATCCCAAAGCGGTGAAACGGCCGATACGATGGTAGCGATTGAAAAGGCCAAGCAGCAGGGCGCGTTTATTTTCGGGATCGTGAATGTGGTTGGATCTTCCATCGCCCGGGTTTCGCATGCCGGCGCTTATACACATGCCGGTCCGGAAATCGGTGTCGCGAGTACGAAGGCTTTCACCGCACAACTCGTAGTACTGACCCTCATCGCCCTGAAAATCGCCTGGGAGAAAAAGACTATCGATCAGTCGCGCTACACGCAACTACTGGGTGAATTGCACGCCATTCCGGAAAAAGTCAGGGAATTGCTTCAGTCTGACCAGCACATCCGCAAACTCGCCGTCAAATACAAAGATGCCAAAGATGCCCTTTACCTGGGTCGGGGGTATAACTTCCCTGTGGCGTTGGAAGGGGCACTTAAATTAAAAGAGATCTCGTATATCCATGCAGAAGGCTATCCCGCGGCAGAAATGAAACATGGACCAATTGCCCTGGTTGAAGAAACGTTGCCGGTTGTTTTTGTGGCGACAAAAGACAATTACCACGAAAAGATCGTGAGCAATATCCAGGAAATAAAGGCCCGCAAGGGCATGGTGATCGCCGTCATCAGTGAGGGGGACGATGTCATTCCTCAAATGGCCAATGATGTTATGCAGGTGCCCGAATCGGATGAGCTGGTTGCTCCTATGCTGAGTGTAATCCCATTGCAATTGCTTGCATACCATATCGGGGTCGCCAAGGGTTGTGACGTTGATAAACCCCGTAACCTGGCAAAAAGCGTGACGGTCGAGTAAATGCATAATAAGGAATATTAAATGTAAAAAGTGGGCAGTATGAATGAAATCAAGAAAAGTTCTGTGGAATCATTGGGCTACCACTTTATTCCCTCAGCATATTTGCCCAAAGGAAAGGACGAGTATTGGCTGCGCGATCTGGAAAACGACCATACCATCGGTTACCGGCAGCTCACAGCCTACGAAATTGAAGTGCTGGTAAGAAACAGAAATACTTCCGACGATTGGAACCATATTCTCGTGTCTAATGCATTTGCACCTGAGCTCGTGCAGAATTGTAAATTTTTTGGTCTTGTGCGCATCGGCAAATTAGAACCTTACTATCTCGAGTTCCACAACCTTCGCCGGCCCGTCGGGTTATACAACAGTACGATCATCAGCTGTGATTTTGGTGAAAACGTCGTGGTTGACAATGTAAATTTCTTGTCCCACTATATTATCGGCAATGATGTCATGATCGTGAATACCAATGAAGTCACCACCACCGATCATGCCAAATTCGGGAACGGGATCCTGAAGCAGGGCGAACCGGAAGCCATCCGCATCTGGCTGGAAGTATGCAATGAGAACGCCGGAAGGAGCATCATCCCATTCGATGGCATGCTGCCCGGCGATGCATGGCTCTGGAGCCGGTTCCGCCAGGACAAGCAGTTACAGGATAAATTCAAAGAGTTTACCGAGAAGAAATTCGATAACCGTCGCGGGTATTATGGAAAGATTGGCGACAGGACCGTCATTAAGAATTGCAAGATCATCAAAGACGCTATTATCGGCAGTGATGCATACCTGAAAGGCGCCAACAAATTAAAAAACCTCACGATCAATTCGTCGCCCGAAGGCAAAACGCAAATCGGCGAGGGTTGCGAGCTGGTGAATGGCATCATCGGATTGGGCTGCAGGATTTTCTATGGCGTGAAAGCGGTTCGTTTCATCATGGCATCGCATTCGCAGTTGAAATACGGTGCCCGCCTGATCAATTCTTATCTGGGCAACA
>DATHGW010000442.1:0-6083 GCA_035317445.1 Puia sp. | reverse complement strand
AGTTTCTTTAATTCGAACATAGCCCTGCGCGGTCAGTCTTTTTTGTGGTCACATGATCTCTCATCTTATGATGCCGTGGTGAAATTCGGATTTAATATCCCCGCTTATGGTGCGCACATCAGCCTGTTTGCCCTTTTGGCTGTTGCCACCAGTTTTTTGATCTCATTGTATGGAATGAACATGACGCCTGATCAAAGCAATCCCGCCATGAAATACATGCCGTATATTATGCCGGTGATGTTGTTGTTGTTCTTCAACAGGCTTCCTTCGGCATTGACCTGGTATTATACTGTGTCCAACCTCATTACTTTGATCCTTCAGTTCGTTATTCAAAATTATATTATTGATCATGATAAGGTGCTTGCCAAACTGCAGTTGAACAGGAATAAACCCAAGACAAAACCGAAGTGGCAGGAGCGGCTGGAGCAGATGCAGGAGGCGCAAAAGAAAGTGCAGCAGATAAAAGGAAAAAAATAAATTCAAGCAAGACCTGCCCGCTCAGCCAAGGCAGGTCTTGATTTTTGTGGTTAAACCACATGACATATAACAAGTCTAATGATCGACCATTTTATGCTTACCATGAAACACCCTAAAAACAGCCTTCTGTCCATTTTGTTTGTCGTTGGACTAGCCAACGCTGGCCTTGCCCAGAAGAAAGTGTCGGAGTTTACCATTGTTTACAATTCCACCGTGACTTCCACGGCTGCGAAGGGCAACGCGCCCTATACCGCGACCAATACCGTTTATATCAAGGGAAATATGAGTCGTACTGACGTCACCAGCCCACTGGCCTCTTTCAGTACAATCCACGACGCCAAAACAGGATCAGCTGTCGTGCTGCGGGAGGTGAGCGGACAAAAATTGCTGATTCGCATGAATGCCGAAAATTGGCAGGATAAGAACAAGCACTACGCCGGCATCCGTTTTACGAATGAACCGGAAACCAAGATCATTGCGGGATATAAATGCATGAAGGCAGCTGCTACGACCCCTGACAGCCTGCACATCGCTGTATTTTATACAAAGGACATTGTCTCCGATAACAAAGACTACGATTCCGAATTCAAAAATCTGGATGGGCTTCCGCTCGAATATGAATTGAGAAAAGGAAATATAACCATCAAATTTATCCTCGCATCCATTAATCTCAACCCCGTTCCCGCTTCAAAATTCGATATCCCCACCAGTGGGTATCGCGAGATGACGTATGAAGAAAGTAAGAAGTTGGGCGTGGGAAATAAGGAATAAGAAAGTTTTTATCTACCTAGGCATCTTGATCTTCACGCCAAGAAACTGCAGATTGGTCTTGGGCATGCTGTTGAAATTGGCAGCATTGATCTTGTATTTGTAAGGCAGAATATAAATAGTATTACCTTTTTGATAGGTAACAAAGCTGCTGACAGCAAGTTTGTTATTTTCCTTTTCGTGGCTGAAGCTGTAACTACCGCTATACATGGAAGTGCTTTTCAGCGTGAACGCAGTGAGGCTTCGAATGGGCGTGAATTCCTTGTTCAATGAACCGGGTTTCTTATCGCCGCCACCACCCTTGCTTGCAAAGGCCAGGACAACGATAATAAGCAACACGGAACTGATGGACAATTGCCTAGTCAATTTAATCACCCGCCTGTTAGTTACGATACGCATAGAGCTACAAAGATAATATTAAATTTTGGGTTATTTTTAACCATCTATCATTTATTTTACTCTTTTTTAACGATTATGGTTGCCTTTGATCAGAGAAAATTGCGTGACCGGGCAAGTTTATCCACAAATTATCATTTTGGTTAATAACGAGATACCAAAAATTCCGGGAAATCTTTTATAACTTACCTGAGAGAACCTTCAAAATACATGAAAGAAAATCCATACCATCAAAATCACGAAGACTTAAGGGAACTGCTGAAGCAATACCAGAACCTCCGGAATGGTAGAATTACTTCGTTTATTGACGAAGAGGCTTTCGAAAAAATCATCGATTATTTTGATGACAGGGAAGAGATCCCGCAGGCGATTGAGGCCGTGGACATGGCCATCGAGCAATATCCCTATTCCTCCCTGCTCCAGATCAGGAAAGCCGACCTGTTGATCGCATCCAGGCAATACAATGAAGCCCTCCGGCTGCTGGAACAGGCCGAGCTGCTGGACGGGACCAATATCAACATCTATATCCTGAAAACCGATGTCTACCTGGCCCTTGACCAGCAGGAAAAGGCAGTGGCCCTGTTGCAGGAAGCCCTGCAGCATTTTGAAGGAGATGAGCGCATCGAGTTGCTGTTTGAACTGGCGGATGTCTACGATGACTACGAGGAATTTGACAAGATTTTCGACTGCCTGAAAATCATCCTGGAACAGGACCCTGAAAATGAAGAGGCACTGTACAAGATATGCTTCTGGACGGATTTTACCGGCCGCAATGAAGAAAGCATTCGCCTGCATCAGCAGATCATCGAAGAATACCCTTATAGTGAGCTATCCTGGTTCAACCTCGGCGCTGCTTATCAGGGCCTGAAATTATATGAAAAGGCAGTGGATGCCTATAAATATGCGATTGCCATCGATGAAAAATTCGACTATGCCTACCGCAATATGGGCGATGCCTATATCAGGCTCAGGAAATTCAAAGACGCCATCGAATCCCTGGAAAAAGTGCTCGAACTGGCCAAACCGGAAGACGTGCTGTTTGAGGCTATTGGTCATTGTTATGACAAACTGAACAACTATGCACAGGCCAGGTTCTATTATCGCAAGGCCTCGCACCTGAACCTCGACGACAGCAAATTATATTATAAGATCGCCTGTACCTACCTCAACGAGGGACAGTGGTCCAATGCCGTGAAGCAACTGGAAGCCGCCATGCGCATCCATGCCAAACTGCCGGAGTATAACCTGGCGATGGGTGAATGCAAAATGCAATTGGGTGAGTACAGGGAAGCGATCCAGTATTTTTCAAATGTGGTGCGGGTGCGCCCGAGAAATATCTCCAGCTGGGAGGCGCTCATCCGTTGCCTTTATCATGCTGAATTCTTCGAGGAGGCGCTCGAACAGGTGCAGGCAGCCATCCGGGTCACCAACCACAAGCCCGTTTTTATTTTTTACCTCAGTGCCGTCTATTTTGCTTTGGGAAAATCAAAAGAAGGATTACTGCAACTGGAAAAAGCCATGACCAAGGCGCCGAAGCTTTTAAAAAAGCTGATCGAACTGAATCCCGTAATATTGCAATATCAACCCGTGGTCGACATCATCGCGAGGCACAAACGAAACAAATCCTTCTAAACAGGTGCGGCCGGCAATAGTGCATCAGTTTTGTAGAGTATATTAGATATCTTTATGTTTCCTATTTTTGCGCCTCAACCTTTTTTATCATAAGAAATTATTTAGGATGAATTTTAAGCTGACACAGATTCCTGAAAGAGATCGCAAGCCCCGGCTGAAAGGTATTACCATGGTTATGGACAAAGGTCTGAGTATTGATGAAGCCAGGAATTTCCTGAGTGTATCGCATCCGCATGTCGATATTGTGAAGCTTGGGTTCGGTACTTCTTTCGTTACGCCCAATCTTAAGGAAAAAATAGAAGTGTACACCTCCTACGGCATTCCCATCTATTTTGGCGGCACTTTGTTTGAAGCCTTCCTGATCCGCAACCAGTTTGAAGATTATATTTCCGTTTGCAAAGAGTATGGAGTCTCATATATGGAAGTCAGCGACGGATCCATCACCATCCCTCATGCGGAAAAATGCGGGTATATTGAAAAACTCACCAAGTATGGAACTGTGCTGAGTGAAGTCGGGAGCAAGGACGCCGAGCACATCATCCCTCCCTACAAATGGATTGAACTCATGCGTGCCGAATTGGAAGCGGGCGCGACCTACGTGATCGCCGAAGCAAGGGAAGCAGGGAATGTCGGCATCTATCGCGGCTCGGGAGAGGTAAGGGAAGGTTTGGTGCAGGAAATATTGACACAGATCCCCGAACATAAGATATTGTGGGAAGCGCCACAAAAGGCCCAGCAATTGTATTTCATTGAATTGATCGGCTGTAATGTGAACCTCGGCAATATTGCGCCTAATGAAATGATCGCGCTGGAAGCCATGCGCATCGGCCTGCGGGGAGATACATTCCATTTATTCCTGGATAAAGAAGTTGCCAAATGAAACGTTACGGCTTGATCGGATATCCCTTGAGCCATTCTTTCTCCCAAAAATATTTTTCGGAAAAATTCAGGAAGGAGGGTATAACAGACTGTATATACGAAAACTTCCCTATTCCCTCCATCACGGAACTCGATCAGGTTATTCACGAAAACCAGGACCTGAAAGGTTTAAACGTGACCATTCCTTACAAGCAGCAGGTGATCTCTTTCCTGGATGACAGCAGCGAATTGCCGCTCAATGCCTGCAACTGCATAAAAATAGAAGCCGGCAAAAAGATCGGATATAATACCGACGCGATTGGTTTTGGCATTTCCCTGCAATCCCACCTGGAGTCCTGGCACACGCATGCGCTGGTTCTGGGAAAAGGCGGAGCCAGTGAAGCCGTTCAGTACGTACTGGGCAGGCTGGGTATTTCCTGTACGCTGGTCGGCCGCCGTGTGGGCCTGGGTGACGGACTTACGTACCAGGATCTTACTGCCGAGATCATCCGGGAAAATTTGCTCATCATCAATACGACTCCGCTGGGCATGTATCCAAAGATCGATGAATGTCCGGCCATACCATACCCCTTTCTCACGTCGAGACATTATTTATTCGATCTTGTGTACAATCCGGCTAAAACCCTTTTCCTGCAGAAAGGGGAGGAGCATGGAACGATCATCAAGAACGGTTCTGACATGCTGGTGATCCAGGCGGAAGAAAGCTGGAGGATCTGGAACAGTTAGTCAGGAGCCCACGGTCTTCCCCAATATCTGAATTGCTTTCTCCGGCACAGCGACAATTTTTTTGAGCTCATAGTTGTAGCAGACCATGCCGGTCCTGGCGAGTACTACCGTAACCTGTTTGCCGGCGGTTGTTTTTTCCAATTTGTAGAAGAGATCAAATCCGATCTTCGAGAATTCCCCCGCGGTCACGAGGGCCGTGATGGTATCACCGTAAAACAATTCTGCCTTATACTCGATGGACACATCGCTCATGATCAAACCAACCCCTGCCAGGTTCATCTCATCGAATCCGTGATGTTGCAGGAATTGAACCCTGGCCTCATGCATGATGGACAAAATATTGTCATTACCTACGTGCCCGCCATAATTCAGGTCGGTGATGCGGACGGGAATTTGGATACTGAAAGAAAAGGATTTCGGGAGATCGATTTTTATACGCGCCATTTGTTGAATGAAAATGAAAATAGTGAATAGAGAATAGAGAATAGAGAATAGAAAATAGGGTGTTCTCTTTCCGCTGAGTCACTGCCACACGAAGATGCGCTTTTGTTATTGACCATTCGCTATTTTCTATTCCCTATTTTCCACTCTCTATTCACTATTTTCTATTCTCTATTCTCTTCTCTCCCCTCAAACCTGCTTTTGAAGAAAGCGCACCAGCTGATCCACCGCTTTCTTCCTGTGACTGAATTGATTTTTTTCTTCGATGGTCATTTCGGCAAAAGTCTTATTGCTGCCATCGGGAACAAAAACCGGATCATAGCCAAATCCTGCAGAACCTCTTCTCTCCGTAATGATCGTACCCGGGCAAATGCCTTCGAAAAAATATTCCTGGCCATCAAATTGCAATGAGATCACGGTTCTGAATTGTGCTTTACGGTTGGGTTGATCCTTCAATGCGGAGAGCAGTTTGTCGATGTTTTTGTCAAAAGATCTTTCTTCTCCGGCATAGCGTGCACTCTTCACACCCGGTTCTCCATGCAATGCCTCCACCTCAAGACCGGTATCTTCGGCAAAACAGTTCATGCCGGTAAGTTCCAGGACCGTCTTGGATTTTTCTGTTGCATTGGCTTCAAGCGTATCGTAGGGTTCGGGAATATCGACATCAATCCCGGCTTGCTTCAAACTGATCACGTGCAGCGCGTTCCTGATCGCCGCCTGTATTTCATCCACTTTATACTGATTGGCCGTAGCGAAGATGAGGG
>DATHGW010000441.1:0-2939 GCA_035317445.1 Puia sp. | reverse complement strand
ACACCCACATAGATCAGGTGATCAAGGAAATAAAAGAACTGCTTAATATCTTCCGGAACAAAATTGGTAAACAATCCCGAAACAAGTCCCACCGAGATGAGGATCATGCCCACCCGCGGTTTGTGTTGCAATTCCTGTTGCATCCTTTGCATGTACACGTAGGGATTTTTGTCGATATGACTCCTCCCCAAGGGCGCCCGGAAACCAAGGATCATCATCAGAACGGCGGGAAAGGCGAAGGAAAAGTATTCGTCAGATGGGATCAGCATGTACTTGATCCAAATATGGGCTAAGCGATTGTCCCGGGTATAATAATGATAGAAGATGGCCGGCATAACCAGGCAAGTAGCCGTAGCCAGGAGGATCGTGATGTCGAAAATAACCACTTTTTTCCCCAGGTTTTGAAGGAAATCAAGCATAAAATGAACGAACAGGGCCACAGACAAAGCCTCCCAGTTCGAGAGTTCCGTGAACACCGAAAAAATAATGAAGGTCAGAAACGAAACCACAAAGACAGCCCACTTTTTCATTTCCTGATTTTTAAGCCATGGTATTTTGCAGGCCCAGCCGGCTGCGTAAGGAATATTTCATTTTTTTCCCCAGGGGTACTTCAATATAATAGGTAATCGCCGTTGCAAGCAGCATAGAAATTGAACATGCGACCAAAGCAGAGGTCCAAAAACCAAAATGAGCATATTCAATGAGGTTCGGCATGATCACCCTGATGCTGATGTATTGATGAATAAGATATAGCGCAAAAGAGATCTTGCCTAAAAATAATGTCTGCCTGTTGATGATAAATCCCAGCTTATGATGGACAAATAAAATGAACACGATGAAATAGCAGGACAAAACTACTGCATACTCGTTGAAATCGATATAAAATTGGCTTCGGCCGCCTTTGTAGAACTGCAATAGCTTCACGGCAAAGCAAATACATAAACAAAAATAATAGAATAGCTTTTCATTAAACCCATTCCCGGCATGCATCAGTTTGTAAAATATGATGCCCGCAAAAAACAAGGGGAAATGCGTGTACAGCGGAAACGCACCATTGATCTTATCGGCCAGCGGAAAATACCCGCTGATCAATACATCATTGACGATGCTAGTGAAAAGGATAACAAGACCAACCGGAATAATATAATTCAATTTCCTGACCTTGAACAGGAAGGCTATAAAAAAATAAAACAGCATTTCTATGATCATCGTCCAGTAGGACCCATCCAGATTTTGCTGCCTGAAATAGTATTGGAACATCGTCATATTGGTCAGGTATTTCCACCATGATATTTGAGCAAAGTGGGAAAATATCAAAGCCATGGTTACCTGTACCAGGAAGGTAAAGGTCACGCAGGTCCAATAAGTGGGGTATAGCCGGGAAAATCTATTGATAAAAAATTCCAGCGGCGACGACACTTTGGATATGGTCATGAATATCACAAATCCACTGATAATAAAAAACAGGTCGACCCCGGTAACCCCCAGTCTGAAAACATGATTGGCGTCTGTTCTTTCCATGTTATAATGAAACAGCATGACGATGATTGCCGCAATTCCCCGCAAAGCATCTAATTCCTGGTATCTCGGCGGCACGATCTGAGCGGGAGCTGTGTTTATGCTGTCATTACTCCATGCGAGAGTCAAGTGTGATTTTTTTGTACAAAGCAGGAAATACCCGCTCGCAATAATATACGGATGGCTTGAATCGCATTCCGGCTCTCTTTTGCATTGACGCAAGGTTCACATCGTGGAGTGCGTTAAAATCAACTGATTTGACCTGCGGATAAGCATTCCGGGTAATAAAAGGACGACAGCTTTCCATGATCTCAGGGAACCACACATCCAGTCCGCAGGCGAGGTATTCGAACAATTTGTTGGGGGCATTATATACGTAGTTCAGGATCGTTCCTTTATAGAGTATGATGCCAATATCATAATCTTTCAACTGATGGGGCAAACGGAAATAATCTACGCCACCCCAGAAATGAATATATGCGCTGTGCAGGGATTCAATATATTGCCTGGCATCCGCAGTAATGTTGTTGGAATAAATATCCCATTCCGCCTTTCCTTGTTGACCGATAATCCACTGGGCAAATTCAGCGGTAAACATATTATCCAGACTCAGTGCACCCACGTAGACGAATCTGGCCAAATCATTTTTCACCTGCTGATCGTTCAGATGCTGCCAGGAAACAGGCGGATAATTGGGAAGGATATGAACCTGGTCATCCCGTATATTTTGATTGTCTTCCCTGAATAATCGCATCCTGTCGCTGTTGGTATGGGATATCCATTCATACAGGGGATATGTTTTTTTCTCCAGCCGATGCGCGCGTTTATTGATTGACATGCCTTCATCATATTCCGCTGCGGTGATGTATTCGTGATAGTGCGCAAAGATCCGGGCCTTTCTGTTTCCAGATCTCCCGTACCATATTGCCGGCAACGCAGAGAGGGTCTCGTAGTATAAAACCGTATCAGGCTTCCATCGAAGCAGAGACATAAAGGTGAACATATAATACCTGAGGTAATTCAGGTATCTCGAAATGGCATTCCCACCCACTCCGCTTCCCAGTCTTTTTATTTTTATCCTTCCGGAAACCGGGAAGAATTTCTCCATCTCCCTGTCAGCCGTCCTTGTATACACCACGATTTCGAGTGACTGTTCCCCGTGCCTTTCCAGGAAATGCAGCCAATTCATCACAGGCGGGTAGAGCTCCAGGGGGCTAAAGTGAATGATGGCTAGCTTTCGCACTATAGTTGTTCAAAATTCATCAACGCTGTTTTCGCCCTTTCGAAATAGCTGTATCCTGAGCTGACCGATCTTTCCCTTGCGCGTTTCCTGATCTGCATGGATGTTTCTTTAGACAGATTCAACAGCGTCCTGATCTGAGTCATGCAATCTGTAGCATTGGAATATAAAAAGACCTCTT
>DATHGW010000440.1:0-2485 GCA_035317445.1 Puia sp. | reverse complement strand
GTGTCTAACCTGCTATTGATTGCCGCCCCCGCCGCCGCCGCCTCGCTGCGGGCGATTTTTCTGCCACCAGTCCTGATATTTCTTAAAAAGATCATCTCCCAATACAGCCTGGATTCTTTTATTTTGCTGTTCCGTGATAGGCGCCAGTTTTGCTCTTTTGTCGTCCTGGCTTGTTGACTGGTCCATAAATATCTCCCTCATCTTCGGACGAAATTCAGCCTGAATAGCAACCACAGAATCAGCCTGTACATCCGTGAGTTTCAAATCGTCTTTCAATTTTTGTTTCATGGCTGCAGCTCTTGCTGCGGGATCCTGCTGCTGCGCATACACGGCAGAAACGGAAAATACCGCTACTGCAAGCGCTATGGACATCATAATTTTTTTCATTGCTTTTCTTTTTAGTGAATGATTCAATATCTGTTGTGAATAGTCACCTTTAAAGAGTCTAAATTGGTGCCAAATCGGGACATCGGAGGCGCACATTATGTGAACGGCATCCATGCCCGACTTTTCGGTCAATAACAGTTTTTTTTGTGTGAATGAATGTTAAAAGAAGCCTAATTACATTACTTATGGTTCTCGTAGCCATACGACTACTGGCGCAAGCGTGTCTGACGGGCACATCAAGAAGTCTACAAAAAAGATAAGTGAGTCAGACCGGCTTGTGCCAATAGGGTCTTGCCAGAACTTTGGCCGCTCACATTTTTACCATTTCATTTGATTATTAACATTGCAAGAGGCCGGTTGACCAGGCAGTTTTTTTGTATTAGAACGCGTGGTTGGTCGATGTTAAGTAAAATTAGCCCGCCAAGGCACAAGCCGGTCTGACTAGCATGCGTAAGTGCGGAAGATGTTGACGGTGCCCGTCAGACACGCTTGCGCCAGTGCCAGGCCAGTGCCAGACGTGTCAGAGGGCCAGTGTCAGAGAAGGGCGTTTGTTGATTTTATTTAAGAAAAAATGTTGTTGCATGTGGGTTGTTGCAGCCGGGATGGCTTCTTGCCGCCTTCAATCCATTTTCTGATCAAGTCCAGCATTAGTCCAGGATTTATTGGACTAATACTGGACTTGATATAAATTTGCATTATATTTGGTATTACAATGGCAGTACAGAGAAATGTAATTTTTACAGGAAGGATCGGCAACATGATTTTCTATAAAAGGAATGGGAAGTATTGTTCCCGTGCCGTTCCCGACCGGGTAAGACAAACAAAGCCTACCAAAGCACGCGCGAAAGAATTTGGAAAGGCTTCCAGTCTGGCCAGAGCAATCCGCGAGCAATTACTTCCTGTGATTCCATTTCCGGCAGACAATAACATGCAGACCAGACTGATCACTGCTGTTTTTCAGTGGCTGAAGGAGGCTGGCAGTTCCAGAACCGAGCGAATAAATCAGCTATCCCTGATCGAGAGATTCCAGTTCACCTCAGAGGGAGATGAAATAATGAACAGATGGAAAATAAGGCCGGCGATCAGCATCCCTTCCGCGGGCCTGTTGGAAATAAAAATTCCCTCATTCATACCGGATCAATCCGTGAGGGCGCCAGCAAACACGGAATTGGTCATGCTGAAGATATCCGCGGGGAGTTGCAACCCGGAAAGGGGTATCGTAACGGGTAACAGTTCCACAGAACTATTACTTAATTATGATAGCAAACCGGTAGCGGCACAAACAATTGTGTTGGAATTTCCAATGCCCAAGGGAAGCCTGATCGTGGCAGGCGCATCGCTAGTGTATACCGTTGTAAAAAATAAAAAACTGCGGCTGAATGCGAACAAATCATTTATGCCGGCAGGGATCATCGCTGCGATGTATATATAGAAAGAGATGAAAAATACCAGCCGGGATTATTTGTGTAAATAAGGGGATTGATGAACCAAAATCTAAAATACATTATCTTGCATTCATGCAACAATACCTTGATTTATTGCAGCATGTCCTGGATCACGGGATACCCAAAACGGATCGTACCGGCACGGGTACCCTGAGTTGTTTTGGATACCAGATGCGTTTTGATCTGAGCAAGGGATTTCCTCTGCTGACGACCAAAAAACTCCACCTGAAAAGCATTATTTATGAATTGCTTTGGTTCCTGAGGGGAGACACCAATATCCAATTCCTGAAGGAACATGGAGTGAGTATCTGGGACGAATGGGCTGACGAAATGGGTGAATTAGGTCCTGTTTATGGCAAGCAATGGAGAAGCTGGGAGGGGGCTGATGGTCAGGTTGTGGATCAGATTACGCAAGTAATTGAGCAAATAAAAAAAACGCCCGATAGCCGTCGGCTCATTGTCAGTGCATGGAATGTCGCTGAACTGCCAAAAATGGCTCTAATGCCTTGTCACGCGCTGTTCCAATTTTATGTCACCCCTGCAAATAGCAGTGACCGGGCCGCGCTTAGTTGTCAATTGTACCAGCGCAGCGCCGATACATTTCTTGGCGTGCCATTTAATATTGCATCCTATGCCTTGCTTACATTAATGAT
>DATHGW010000439.1:0-3731 GCA_035317445.1 Puia sp. | reverse complement strand
TCCTTCATATATGTATTCATCTCTGCCACATACATTTTGCCATTTGCATCCCAGGTTATAGCGACCGGTTCCTGCACCATCGGTTCACTGGCTACCAGTTCAACATGAAATCCAGGCGGCAACTGAATTAGTTCCATGCTTTTTTCGGGAGATAGTGGCGTGACGGGTGGATTGCTGTCGATAATGGTTCGCACAAAATCTTTCGGGATGGAAGGCTTCTTTGCGGCGGAACAGGTGTAAACGAAAGCGGCAAAACCGAGGATGCAGCACAAAGAAAACCTGGATATAGAATTTGTTTTTCTTTCCTGGGGAACAATCATGAATTTCATTTTAATGGGACATGAATATAGAAAAATTTTCCCCATCCAAACCCTTTATCCACACCCCATCCTGATAATCAGAATTCAGGCAAAAATTTCTAGGCAATGTCAACAATTCATTGGAATTTTGATAACCGGATTTTCAAAAAGTCATCACATCATTAAACCAATAGTATGTTAACAAAAGGAAACCAAGCACCCGATTTTGAATTGAATTCGACGCCAGACCAGACCCTGAGCTTAAGCGATCTGAGAGGCAAACGGGTGATACTCGCTTTTTATCCGGCTGACTGGAGCCCGGTGTGCAGCGACCAGATGGCGCTTTATAATGAGATGCTTCATTATTTTCATAAGCAACACGCTGAAGTGGTAGGTATTTCTGTGGACAGCAAATGGTGCCATATGGCTTTTGCGGAAATCAGGAAACTTCATTTCCCTTTGCTTGCCGATTTTGAACCCAAGGGGGCCATATCGAGATTATATGGTGCCTATGACGAAAAAGAGGGTCAAAGCCAGCGCGCCTTATTTGTTATTGACGAGGAAGGAATTATTCAATGGAGTTATCTTTCGCCCCGGGGAATCAATCCGGGAGCGGACGGGATTGTGGAAGCGCTGGAAGCCCTTCCGGTAGCCGCCCAATAATTTTTAAACCTTTAAATGATTTATTATGGCTTCACTGTTAAAACCACCCGTCAATGAAAAGGATCATATACAAGGCAATAAGGATGCTCCGGTAGAGCTGGTCGAATTCGGGGATTATGAATGTCCGCATTGCGGCCGGGCATACCCGATCATTAAAGCCATCCAGAAAAAAATGGGAAAAAAGTTGAAATTTGTCTTTCGCAATTTCCCGATGGCCGAGGCCCACCCGCACGCATTTGCTGCAGCCATCGCATCGGAAGCCGCAGACAAGCAGGGTAAATATTGGCCCATGCATGATATGCTTTTCGAAAATCAGCATAACCTCACCGGAGCGGCCATCAGGATCTATGCTATGAGCCTGGGCCTGGACGTAGAAATCTTTTTTGAGGATATGGGGGACATAGAACTTCGCGCGAAAGTGGAAGCAGATTTTGAAAGCGGCATACGCAGCGGGGTCAATGGCACACCGACATTTTTTGTCAATGGCATCCGCTATAATGAAAGCTGGGAACCGGCGATATTTCTTGAGTATCTCAATGAGCAATTGGCAATAGCGAATAGAGAATAGAGAATAGAGAATAGGGAATGGAATAGTTTGTCGGCCATTCACCACACCCCTATTTACTACTCCCTACTTCCTATTCTCTACTCTCTATTCCTGCCCATTCAAATTCACCCTGATCTTCTCCATAAAATAATCGAAATCGAATGGCTTTGGGATAAAGTCATCGGCGCCAGCCTTCAGGCAGGTTAGTTCTGCGTCGGGGTGGGCGGACATCATGACAATCCGCATCTGGCTGACGGCCGGATCTGATTTCAGATCCTTGCACAGGTCCCTGCCATCCGCGCCTGACAAAAGCATATCCATCAGGATTAAACGCGGCGTCATGCCGGAAAGCAGCTCTGGAATGTCAGCTGCTACCGAGCAGCTGTAGGTGTTGTACCCTTCAAATTCCAGGATCGCGGTCAGCATTTGGCAGATATCCGGATCATCATCGACCAGCAGCACATCGACTTGTTGTTTTTCCATTTGCGGACTGATTTGCAGTTGAAGGGGGTTGATGAAAATTTGCCCTATCAGCCCTTTCAAAAATCTTGCCTTTGCCCAAAAGCCATGTCTAAGCTACCTTCCCGGGTAAAATTCTTCCCTCCCCGGTCAATTTTTTAATCCTGCGATGAGGTTGATCGTGATCGCTACAACGAAAGTGTTCAAAAGGAACGCCAGAACGCCATGCAACAGGGCCAGGCCCCTGATTTTCCGGGAAGTAATCTGGACATCCGAAACCTGGAAGGTCATCCCGATCACGAAAGAGAAATAGGCAAAATCCAGGTAATCGGGTTTTTTTTCACCTGGAAAATCAAGGCCTCCGGCATGTCTCTCCTTGTCATCGTCTGCATCATCGTAAAAAATATGTGCGTAGTGAAAAGCAAAAGTGGTGTGGATCATTGCCCAGGACAGCAGCATGGCCGGAATAGAGGCGAAGAGGAACATGGCATGACTCAGGGTAGCCGTTTCCTTGGAAAGAAAAAGCAGGAAAAGCGCCAGCATGCTCGAGAAAGAAGCCAGCACAATGCTCAGGAAGACATATACCAGGCTCCCGTCTTCTCGCCTGGAAAACTGCCTGATCTGCGCGATGGGGCGTGTAAAGAACACGATCCAGCTGGTAATGAGTACAGCAAGTGCAAAAATATCCCATAGGAACATGATTTGCAGCAAGGCATTGTGGTGTAATTTTCTCAGCAACGGGTACGCAAGCGCCGCGAGAATTAACCCTATCATGATGCGATGAAGAGGATGAAACTTGAGAAAAATGTTGGATTGTTTCGCGTTCTCAGCTGATAAGTCCATAAGTATGCAAATATAAAGAGATAACCCACAGCTTGCTGACTGCCAGGCTGGCCTGCACTTTGCATGCCGCATAGATGTCCTATACCTGAATGCCGGCGGCTTGTTAAAGAATATTATTTAACTTCATTAAAACCATTGCCATGAATAACAGGGATAAAAGCATCATTTATTTTATTTTGGGTCTCTATTCGTTGATGGTTAGCTGGTATTATAATCATTCGATCATATTGCTCATTATCCACTATATTTTTTGGCCCGTCTACCTGTTGTATGAATTGTTCATCGGCCATCTCGCCCATGATATGTGGAAAACGATTCCGCTTTCTTACTTTAAATAAGTCCTGGCGGCCGGTTCTCCGTATTGCGTAGTAGTACTTACGCATATTCAGCAAAACTACTCATGGAGTATCGACTATTATTAGATAACATTGCATTGGTTTTTCATAGGATATTGGATTTTAAAACGGGGTTGAATTTCTATTCTGACCCCTTTTTTTATTTAAGCTAGAACCGCGGACAAGGCATCTCCCTCCTACGTCCATCCGACGGCTTTTTGATATAAATGAGGGATATCTCGATACCGCCACGCCCCTGGGAAGCGGTTTTAAAGGCAGAAATATTTAGATCGTAGGTCATCCCAAGATTAAAACTCCCGAAATCAAGACCTACATAGGGGATGATGGCGTCGGTCACATTGCTGAACCGGACCCAGGAACCAAAATAGACATTGGTCGGTTTTTGTTCTTCATTGGTGCCGGCATTGATTTCCCAGGCCCCGCCGAGCACAATTTCATGTGCAGAAGCCTGCACACTGTAAAGTCCGCTGAAATAAAGGGTGCTCGAAGAATTGCTCAATGGGAAATATCCTCCTGTATGCAACGTAAAACGGGAGGGCAGGATGATATGATCCATTCCAAGAA
>DATHGW010000438.1:0-2197 GCA_035317445.1 Puia sp. | reverse complement strand
CAAGTGGAACAACTTTGGCGCTACCGATCCGATCGGTGACGCTAATTGGATGAACACTGTTTTTACTTTTTATGATGAAAACGGATCGCAAGTAACCATGACAGGCAAGGAGGTTATCAATATAGAAAAACAAATGCATTATACGTATGATGACGCGCCGAAGCGGATTTATCACCCAATAGAAGTGGCAAAACCACTGCCCTATTTCCCGATAGACACATCAATCAAAAAGACCGATTTTTTGACAGCGGCCAATATAGTAACCGCCGGAAGGCAGACCGAGTTCAAGATGGAAACTGGTAAAGCACAGTTGCGTTCCTTGATGAACAGGGCCTTTGATATCGTGTCGGACAGTTCCCGGAAATCAACAGACAAGATTATGCTGAAACTGGAAGGGATCACCTACGCTGATCTTCCCAATGGTGCTTTTGAAGTGTATATTAATTTGCCTACCTCAGAGAAAGCGGATTTCAAAAATATCTATTATGCCGGAAACATAGGTCTTTTTGGCCTGATGGGTCACGGAGATCGGGAGATGAATATGGATGAAGGCGGATCGGTGTTACTGAATATCACCAAAACGATCAGCCGGCTGAAGAGCAGTCAGATAAGCCTGGACAATATTATAGTGTCGATTATTCATAAAGGCGCGAGTGTGCGAAGTGAACAAAATATCCGGGGAGAGATCAAGATAAGATCAATAACTCTTTATGCTTTGCAGCGGGAGTCTAAATAAGCCATTTTGATTTGCGGATATGAATTAACGTTAATAGTAAGTGCGGGATACGGCAATATAAATTAATTCAAGGATGTCCAGAGTTGGTGCTCCCTTACCGCAAATCTTTCAAAGTGTGGCATTCTAGAAACATGTGATAAATTATAGAAAAATGTATAGCAAGCTATGGATATTAATGTTTATTTTTCCCTAATTGGTTGTATAAAAGATACTGAATCATCTGGTTGCTAAATAGTTCAAATCATAATGACCTTATTTTAGGTGCATATGAGGCTGATAAGAAAGGCGCTAAATAAATCCTTCCGCTTTTACTCAAAAATACCGATGATCCAAGAAAATCAACCAGATTAAGATTTAAAGGATTTACAGTTTATCAGGAAAAGATGTGGGCATTAGAGAAAATATCCAGGAAATTTCCTCCCGCCATTATTTCTTATACCGTGTTCTTGTCCAAACAAAGCTAAATTGATTACAGGCAAAATTAGGGTGAGGTAGATGAAAAGATGTTTCCTGAACAGGGGAGTTTACCCATTGCCTTCTTGTAGAATCGTCGATCGAGGAAATGTGGCAAGGATACACCTCTTAAAACGATCGACGAAAATAACCGGAAGCCGACAGGTAATAACGCTATTCCAATATTAGCAAGTGGCATTCAAAGATGAATACATACGGATATACCAAGGATTTGTTGCAATTGTGAAGAAAAACTAAAGATTATAACTTTGAGTAGATTGCTGTTGATTTTAAAGATTGTGTTTATCGCATTATTAATTTTGAATACTTTTTTTTTGGATTATTGCGCAAGGTAGTGGTCATATTATACCGTTAAGAGCAAATCTAATATTTGGCATTGTAGATTTGGTATTATTGAACCTGATATTATTGACTGCATATCTTGGAAAAAAATAAAACGTTTTTTTCTAATAGTTTCGAATGAGACAAGCGACGAACGAATGGTTTGAAGGCCTCCAGGTATTTACTAGAATCGACGATCTTTAAAATACGATAAAAGTATAGGCTAAAACGATCGACGAAAATAACCGGAAGCCAACAGGTAATAACGCTATCGCGACGGCTGGATGTATAGATCAAATAAGGTACTGCAATAGTCTGAATCTGTTTATTTCTCGAAATTATCTTTCATGAATTCAGAAAGAGCAGCCGGATCGAAACTAGCCCCTTCACCGGAAATTATTAGATACTTGACATCGTCGGGGTCAAATTGCCTCTGAGAAATCTCTCCTGTCTTAGGGTCATACGCACTAAGGCTATTTATGTAATCTTCGGTCAAATTCAGTCCAAGATGTTCTTCGTCATCGATTATTTTTTCGCCAGATGAAAACTCTCTTTTGAATGGAGCAGGATGCGATGTTTTCAGGGTTTCAATATTTGCAAAAAATGGGGGAGGAGAAACTAACGTATATTCAGTCGTTTCACCGTTCCACTCATCTTTGTGAAAGA
>DATHGW010000437.1:0-6698 GCA_035317445.1 Puia sp. | reverse complement strand
ATGCAGCAGCAGAACCGTGATCGTGGCCAGGTGAGATCGCAGAATTTCCAAAGTGCCAGGAGCAGCTACGGCGGCGGCGGCGGGGCAACTTTCAGGTCTTCTGGTGGCGGCGGAGGCGGCAGCAGGCCTTCCGGGGGTGGTGGCGGCGGAGGTGGCCGATCCTCCGGCGGTGGTGGAGGCGGCGGCGGCCGTGGTTCAAGAAGATAATAAATCATTTCGAAAGACCCATAGACGGCAGCGTTTGTGGGTCTTTCTCTTTTCTCGCTAATTTCGGCTTTCATTCATGTATACTGTATTGTACTGCTACGATGCCTATTGCGGATGGTGCTATGGTTTTAGTCCGGTGATCCGGCACATGGCAGCTGAATACGCAAGTCAATTGAGTGTTGAAGTCTTGTCGGGCGGCATGATCATTCATGAACAGCCGCCCCCCATCAGCGCTATGGCGGAATACATCAAAAAATCATATAAAATGGTGGAAGAAACCACAGGAGTAAAATTCGGGGAAGACTATCTCTGGCATATTTTCAATCCGGACAAAAGTGACTGGTTTCCAGATTCTGAAAAACCCGCGATCGCATTATGTGTTTTTAAGGATTCGTTTCCAGATCAGCAGGTAGCCTTCGCTGCTGACCTGCAATACGCGCTTCATTTCGAAGGGAGGGACCTATGTGACGACGAAGCTTACCGTCATCTGCTTGAAAAATATGCCATTCCTGCGGAAATATTTTACCAAAAATTGCACAGTGCCGAATACAAGCGAATGGCCCAGGAAGAATTCGACCTGGTAAAGAAACTGCGGGTAACCGGTTTCCCAACCTTATTGCTTCAGCATTCCGAATCGAAATTTCAATTGCTGGCCAGGGGCTATACAGATTATGAGACCCTGCAGGGACGAATTGACCAGGCATTGAAGCAGATCAGTCATTCGGCGAATCACTGAGTTTTTTCTCTTTTTTTATGAATGGCCTGAATGTTTCAGCGGGTAATGCTATATTGTCTTTATTTCAACCTATCATTTTTTTATGAGGAGTTTCCTGATCATCAGCCTGATGTTATCCATTGGCAGTCTCGTCTGCGGTCAAAACAAGAACTCGATGGATTTTGAAAAATACGATCCTGTTTCAACACTTATCGTTCCCGAGCACAAATTAACCAGGTCCAGGTTTCCTTTTATTGATGTACACAATCACCAATGGAACATGGGATCACAGGATCTGTCCGGCCTGATAACCGACATGGACAAAATGAACATGGCCGTGATGGTTAATTTGAGCGGTGGCTATGGAGGCGACCTACTGAAAAAAGTTCAAAACGTTAAAGCACATTATCCAAACCGATTCATTGTTTTTGCAAATATTGATTTCGATGGCATTGGGGAAGCAGGATGGGAAGCCAAAGCAGTGAAGCAACTTGAAGAAGATGTACAACACGGAGCAAACGGATTGAAAATATTCAAGGACCTTGGATTTTCGGTTAAAGACAAAAAGGGGAAGCGAGTACCAGTTGATGATCCCCGCCTGGCCCCGATCTGGGACAAATGCCATGAATTGAAGATCCCGGTTTTGATCCATTCGGCAGATCCGAAACCTTTCTGGGATCCTATGGATGAACACAATGAGCGCTGGCTGGAACTTGCGACTCATACCGGCCGAAAACGCAGCAATACCGATCCTGCGCCCTGGGAACAGATCATACAGGAACAACATCACATGTTCCGGAAACACCCGCAAACCACTTTTATCGACGCTCATTTCGGATGGTATGCAAATGATCTGGCAAAACTTTCGCTCCTGATGGATTCACTGCAAAATATCTATGTCGAGTTCGGGGCGATCATTGCCGAGATCGGCCGGCAGCCGAGAATGGCGAAAAAATTCTTTGAAAAATATCAGGACAGGATCCTCTTCGGTAAAGATTCCTGGGTCCCTGATGAATACTCAACCTATTTCAGGGTGCTCGAAACAGAAGATGAATATTTTCCTTATCATAAAAAGTACCACGCTTTCTGGCGCATGTATGGTATGGGACTTCCCGACAGCATTTTAAAAAAAGTATATTACAAAAATGCGCTTAAGATCGTTCCCAACATCGACGTGTCGCTTTTCCCCAACTAAGAACTTGAATACTCATCTCCAGGCGCCAATGATCGCTCCCATGAGGGTGAGCGCCACCAGTTGGTATCCGCCATTAATAAAAATATAACGGGCATTTTTTTGTTCAAACAGGGCCGTTATAGCAATCCCGCAGAAGACCCAAAGACCCGCCAGGAAACCTGCGGTCATTCCCCAGGTGAAATTTGTTTTGGCATCGGCCAGGAACATCGCCAGGTTTACCGACATGATCAGGGCCAGCACAAAAGACCAACCAAAGATCTTTCCCTTATTTCCTTTCTGTACAAATTCTACCGAGAAATTATTTTCCTTCATCCATGCTTTGCCAAACAAGGCCGGTGAATACCAGACGCCGCCGAGCACAAATGCCGAAATACCTGCGGCCAATACAGCCAGCCAATTAAGATGAGACGTGTCCATAAGTAAATGTTTAGGAGTGATAAAATGATGGTGATATATCAAATCTATTTCTTAAATTTTACAGTTCAAACGAAAATGGAACCAGGCTGGAAAACAAGACGACCAATCAGATAATAATGCCGATGAAGGAGGATACTTCTTTGGAAAAGCTGAACGATATTGGTTTCAGGCTGATCCTGATCCCTTTTTTTGGTATTGCCGTTCCCCTGATCACCAAAATGAACGGAGAAATTGTTCTGACGCACTGGCAAACCAAATTTAGTTTCGCCTATACAATAGCGATCGCTTTTCTGGTCTGGCAAGGAAACCGATACCTCCTGTTCAGTCTCAGAAGTTATTTTAATTGGTTCAATAAACCTGTCAGGAAAATTCTCGCTCTTCTGCTGGCCGTTTCCTTTTATACCATTCCCATCAGTAGCCTGATGCTCATTGGCTGGTATTATATTTTTCTCCAAGGTCATGTGAACTGGAACACAGTGTTCATGTCCACCCTGATCATCATGGTTTGCGTGATATTTATTACACATGTATATGAAACCGTTTTCCTCGTGAAGGAATCAGAATCTGAAATGGTGAGGAATGAACAATTGGAAAAAGCGAAAGCCCAGGCCGAACTGGAAGCGTTGAAAAACCAGATTGACCCTCATTTCATTTTCAATTCCCTGAACACCTTGTCGCACCTGATCGAGGACAGTCCGGTCAAAGCACGACTATTCAACGATAATATGGCGGAAGTGTTTCGCTATATCCTGCGTAACAAGGGCCGCGAGCTGGTGTTGCTGCAGGAAGAAATTGAATTTCTAAAGGATTATTTTTCCCTATTGAAAATAAGATTTGACGAGGCAATACAATTGAACGTATCTGTTCCTGAACAACTCATTGACCAGTACCTGATCCCTCCGATCTCGTTGCAAATTCTTATTGAGAATGCGACCAAACACAATGAATTTTCAACTGATATCCCGCTTGTCATCGATATCGGGTTCAGGCCAGATGAGTTGGTCATCAACAATGAAACCAGACGAAAAAACACAAGGAGACCTTCTTCCGGTATTGGTTTGCAAAACCTGGATGAGCGTTACAGGCTGATCACTCAAAAATCTATCGGCATTCAGCACTCGGAAAAAAAATTCACCGTCATCATTCCCATATTGAAAATAACCTGATATGAAAGTCATCATTATAGAAGATGAAAAACCCGCAGCAGAAAAACTAAAAAAGGCTGTGTTGAGATGCGACCCCTCCATCCTTCCAATTACAGTATTGACCAGCGTACAATCTGCTATCCACTGGTTAAAAGAAAATCCTGCTCCTGATCTCATTTTCATGGATATCGAATTGTCTGACGGACTCTCCTTCAACATTTTTAAAGAATGTTCCATCAGCGCCCCGGTGATTTTTACCACTGCCTATGATGAGTATTGGCAGGAAGCATTTGAGGTCAATAGCATTGATTATCTGTTGAAACCCATCCGGCAGGAAAAATTGGAAAATGCAATCAACAAATACAAAAAGCTTGAAAAGCATTTTTCCACGAATCATTCAGCCTTCTTTTATCGGGCATCGGAAACCAATGGCTACAGGAGGCGGCTGCTCATCAAAAAAGGAACCGATCTCATCAGCATTAAAACCGATGACATTGCCTATTGTTATGCGGCCCACAAGATGGCCTTCATTGTAGATGAAAATGCCCAAAAATACATTACCGACAAATCATTGTCCGACCTCGAAAAGGATCTGGATCAGGCGGTTTTTTTCCGTATTAATCGTCAATACCTGGTCAATATCCACCATATTAAGCGCATAAGAACCCTCGCAAAAAAGCAAATTATTACTTGAATTGAGCCCTCCGGCTCAGGAAGAGGTCATCATCAGCCAGGAAAATGTCGCCGCGTTTAAGGAATGGGCGGGAAAGTAGGCAATTAAATGCCCATTTGCTTTTTTGCTTAACTTGCACGTCCTTTAAAGAATAGAAATTACTTATGGAATACAGTAAAATTATTGCCGTTACCGGTTTGCCCGGGTTATACGAGTTAATCAATAGTAAGAACGATGGCGCTATTGTCCGTTCGCTCGACGACAAAAGCACCAAATTCGTTTCGAGCAGGATTCACCATTTTTCACATTTGGAGAGCATTGAGATCTATACCGTCCGGGACAATGTCAATCTTGTGGATATCCTGAAAGCCATGGATATCAGCGGTGAAAAACTTCCCGATGAAAAAGATGGCGTTGGTTTAAAAAAATATTTTGAGAAGGTGTTCGGTGAATTGGACTTTGACCGGGTTTACAGCAGCGACCTGAAAAAAATGGTGAAATGGTTCACTATTTTGAAAAAGAATAAGATTGAATTCAAGTTAACGGAACCCGTGGAAGAACCTATCGTCGAAGAAAAAGTTAAAGAACCTGTTACGGCAAAATCCGTCGAAGAAAAGCCAAAGGCCGCTAAGAAGTCGCCTGCAGCGAAAGCGGAAGAACCAAAGAAAAAGGCTACCGAAAAGGCAAAAGAAAAACCGAAAGCAAAAGTCAAGGCAAAAGCAGCTGTGAAGGAAAATCCCAAAGAGAAACCAAAAGAGAAGCCAAAGGAAAAAGCAGTTCCGAAAGAGAAAGCGAAGAAATCCGCCACGAAAAAAAAGAGCTAAGGAAAGGCCAGCCATGATATATATTGTAAACAAATAAATGCCCTTGTGGATTAGGATAGGATTATGAAGTATACTGCAGCCATCAAAAGGCCGGAAAGGCAATTTTTACCGGAAGAATTTGTGATCACAGACTGGAATGCCCTGGAACCTTTTTTTAAAAATTTACTGGAAAGGGACATCCAATCAAAACAGGACCTGGAAAGATGGCTTAGCGACATGAGTGAGCTGGAATCTGTGGTGAGCGAAGATGCCTGCTGGCGACAGATCCGCATGACCTGCGATACGGAGAATAAACAACTCGAAGAAGCATTCAACTTCTTCATGATGGAAATCCAGCCGAGGATACAGCCATACGCAGATCAGCTGAACCGCAAACTGATCGCAAGTCCTTTTACCAACGAACTCGAACCTTCAAAATATTTTACCTATCTCCGTTCCGTCAGGAAAAGCATTGAGCTGTTCCGTGAAAAAAATATACCCCTCCAGGCCGACCTGAATGTACTTGCCCAGCAATTTGGCGCTTTATCGGGGAAAATGACCGTACAGGTTAACGATCATGAATATACGCTGCAACAGGCCGGCGCATTCCTGGAAAAGGAAGACAGGACACTAAGGGAGGAGGTTTACCGTAAAATTCAGGAAAGACGATTGCAGGATAAAGATTCACTGAATGAACTCTATTCAACGTTGATCACAAAACGAAATGAAGTTGCGTTGAATGCAGGTTTTGAGAATTACCGTGACTATAAGTTCGTGGAACTTGGCCGCTTCGATTATACAAAGGAAGACTGCTTTCGTTTTCATGATGCGGTAAAAGAATATATTCTGCCACTGATCAACATCATCAACGAGAATAAACGAAAAAAACTTGGCGTGGATACGCTTCGGCCATGGGATATAGATGCAGAACCTGCGGGGCGGGAACCTCTGCATCCCTTTACCAACGGAAATGAATTACTTGATAAGACCATCGCCTGCTTCAACCAACTCATGCCATTTTTCGGAGATTGCCTGCGCACGATGCAGGGTATGGGGCGTCTTGACCTGGAAAGCAGAAAGGGAAAAGCACCCGGTGGTTATAACTGTCCGCTTGCTGAAACCGGCGCTCCCTTTATATTCATGAATGCCGCCGGCCAGATGAGCGATGTAACGACCATGGTCCACGAGGGCGGCCATGCGATACAGTCTTTCCTCACACATCCTCTTGAATTGACGGCTTTTAAGGAATACCCCATGGAAATTGCCGAAGTGGCCAGCATGGCCATGGAATTGTTCAGCATGGACCATTGGAATATGTTTTTTGATAATCCTGAAGATTTGCAAAGAGCGCGTGAACACCAGCTCGAAAGAGTAATCACAATCTTTCCCTGGATTGCGACCATTGATAAATTTCAACACTGGGTATATGAGCATCCCGGTCATAACGTTGAAGAGAGATCGAAAAGATGGATGGAAATTTTAAATGAATTTTCTTCCCCTGTCGTGGATTGGAGCGGGCTGGAAGGATACAGAAAATATAGTT
>DATHGW010000436.1:0-5799 GCA_035317445.1 Puia sp. | reverse complement strand
TCTTTTCAGGATTGGACCCCTCCTTGTCCACTTTATTGATCGCAAATACCATGGGCAGCCCTGCCGCCTGTGCATGCGAAATTGCTTCTTTTGTCTGCGGCATAATGGCATCATCGGCGGCGATCACGATCACGGCCACGTCGGCAGCTTTCGCACCACGGGCACGCATAGCCGTAAATGCTTCGTGGCCCGGCGTATCCAGGAAAGTTATTTTTTTGCCGGTGGCGGTGGTCACCTGGTAAGCGCCGATATGCTGGGTAATGCCCCCGGCTTCTCCGGCGACCACGTTAGCGCTGCGGATATAGTCGAGCAAAGAGGTTTTGCCGTGATCCACATGTCCCATGATCGTCACAACCGGGGAACGGGGTTCTAGGTATTCTTCTTCATCATCTTCTTCGTCTTCTTCCATTTCCGCTGCGTCATCCACGCCAATAAATTCCACCGTAGCGCCAAATTCGCCTGCTACAAGCTCGATGACATCGGCCTCCAGTCGCTGGTTGATGGATACCATCATACCCAGGCTCATACATTTGCTGATGACATCTGCATAACTGACATCGAGAAGGTTGGCCAGCTCGCTGACGCTCACAAACTCAGTCACCTGCAGTTTATTGACGCCCGTATCTTCTGAGCCGGTCTGTTCCGCCATTTCTTCGCGTTTTGCGCGACGGTATTTTGCCTTTAAGCTCTTACCACGTCCACCTGTACCCGCCAGCTTGGCCTGGGTTTGTCTTATCTTTTCCTGGATCTCTTTCTTGTCAATTTCTTTTACTTCCCTGGCCGTTCTTGGGTCCGGTCTGCGGTTTCCGGCGGCACCACCTGCGACGCGGCCTTCATTGCGTTTGATCGGGAAGCGGCTTCCTCCGCCCACAGGCCTCTCGCCCGGAGCCTTCGGATCCCGCTGGATCCCATCCTTACCAGGACCTCTTCCGGCATCTTTCTTTTCAATGGGAATACGTTTTCTCTTTCTTTTTTCCTCGGCCTGCTTGGGACGGATATCGCCCTGAGCAGGCAAATCGATCTTCCCGAGAATTTTTGGACCTTCTATTTTGTCGGCCCTGATGTTTTCAATGGCTGCAGCTTCTTCCTGGTCTTCGACGGTAGGGGTTTCTGTTTCTTCTTCTTGCTCAACAGTAGCTTCGACGCCCGCTGTCTCTTCGCCTGCAGCGCTTACTTCGGGTTCTTCTTCTTCCTTTTCAGATTTTTTCCTGGCCTGCTTTTTTGGCCTCGTAGAGGAATCTATCGCAGATAAATCGATCTTGTCGAGTACTTTCGGTCCTTCAATGTCAGGAACCTCTATTTTAACTACTTCGGGCTCCTTCTTCTTTTCTTCAACCACCACTACTTTGTGTGGTTCTTCAGGTATAACTGTTTCCTTTACGACCTTCCTGATTTCCTTCTTGAATATGACCGTTTCTTCTTCTTTCTTTCTTTTTCCTTCTATGCTGCCTTTGGGTAAGTCGATCTGGTCGCTCTTGATCTTGGCAACTTTATCACTCTGAAATTCCTGTTGCAAAGAACGGTACATGTCCTCCGTCAGTTTTGACGTAAGATTCAGGGCGTCTTTTGGGAATCCCTTGCCAACCAAAAAGTTCACCAGCGTATCCTTGCCGATGTTGAATTCTTTGGCTGCAGCCATTAAGCGCGGTGTTGTTGTTTCTGCCATATTTAAATAGTCCATACATCATGGAACCAGGCCCATGATTGCTTGTTTTTAATCCGTTTTTGCGCCCCGTATTCATATTGTCATGAAATACCGGGTATTATTCTTTCTTAAATTCTTCGTTCAATACGCGCCGCACGTCTTCAATGGTTTCCTTTTCCAGGTCAGTTCTTCTTTCCAGTTCTTCGGTGGTCAGGTTCAATACACTGTGGGCAGTATCACAACCAATTCTTTTCAATTCATCAATGACCCAGGTTTCAATTTCATCGCTGAATTCATCCAGGTCAATATCGTATTCTTCGATTTCACCTTCATTGTCACGGAAAACATCGATCGAAAAACCTGTCAATTCCTGCGCCAACTTGATGTTAACCCCTTTTCGCCCAATGGCCAGCGACACCTGGTCAGGCTTTAGATAGACATTTGCATGGAGCTTTTCGCTGTCTATGTCCATGCTCGTTATTTTCGATGGTGTCAGTGAACGCTGTATCAGCAATTGCGTATTGGCGGTCCAGTTGATGACATCAATATTTTCATTTTTCAATTCACGAACTATGCCGTGTATCCTGCTTCCTTTCATCCCCACACAGGCGCCCACGGGATCAATACGGTCATCATAAGATTCTACGGCCACTTTGGCCCTTTCACCGGGTTCGCGTACGATTTTCTTGATGACGATGAGCCCGTCAAAAATCTCAGGCACTTCGATCTCCAGCAGTTTTGCCAGGAAAGAAGGACTGGTGCGGGATAAGATGATCACGGGTGAGTTATTCTTCATGTCCACCTTCCTTACCACGGCCCGGATGTTCTCCCCTTTCTTAAAATAATCCTGCGGTATTTGTTCTGATTTGGGAAGGATCAGTTCACTGCCTTCCTCATCCAGTAACAGGATTTCTTTTTTCCATACCTGGTATACTTCAGCGCTGATGATCTCGCCTATGCGTTCGTTGTATTTCTTAACTAAAACATTTTTCTTCAGATCGCCGATGCGGCTAGCCAGGGTTTGTTTTGCTGCCAGGATAGCCCGGCGACCGAAATCCAGGATTTCTATCTCTTCATAAAGTTCTTCCCCCACTTCATAGTCGGGTCCAATCTTCACTGCATCACTGTAAGCAATTTCCGCAAGTGGGTCGTTCACAGCGCCATTTTCTACGATGGTTCTGCGACGCATGATTTCCAGGTCACCTTTTTCAGCATTTACAATGACGTCAAAATTTTCATCGCTGCCATATTTTTTACGCAGCAGGGTTTTGAACACGTCTTCCACCACTTTCATCATGGTAGGACGGTCAATATTTTCGGCTTCCTTGAAATCCTGGAAAGCCTCTATTAAGTTAATACTTGCCATAGCACTAATTTTAGAAAACTACTTGAATTTTTGTTGATTTTATATTATTAAATAAAAAAGTATGGTTAATCGTTTCTATCTTCTTAGCCAATGCACCACGCAGCGGTTTTTTTCCCACGGATTCCTCCACAATAATGCCATCTTCCATGACCTCCAGCAGCCGCCCTTCTTTTTTTGATCCATCCTGTAACAGGATCTCTACCGGCCGGCCGACGTTCTTTTTATATTGCCGGTTCAGTTTCAGGGGCTCATCCAGTCCCGGGGATGACAATTCCAGGGAAAAGTCTCCCAGGGGGAAGAGGTTGAGCTCTTCTATTTTCTTGTACAGGGCACGATTGAACCTGACGCATTTTTCGATGGTAATTCCGTTATCCCCATCCAGGAAAATTTTAATATTATTGGTCGGTTTGATGCGGGCCTCAACTAAAAAATATTCCGGTTCGGCAGCCAATATAGACTGGAGCATGGATTCGACGGTTCCCAGTAATGTTTCACTATCCATAAGAGAAAAAAAGAAGGGAACGATTTCGTTCCCTTCCATTGCTTCGTTTACCAGTGCAAATGTACGGTAAATACCCTATTACTTCCAAAACGGGAAAAAAATCGGTAGTGTTTAGACACTACCAAAAATCCGGCATTAGCTTTTTCACCGGAAACAAAGTAATTTTAAAAAAATTTCCAAGCCATGAGCCAAACAGATAACCTGGGCTCCTTTATCAAGGATACTAAACCACTGCTGGCGGAATATATGGAAACCAGACTGGACATTTTCCGTCTGCAGGCCATCCGCATTATTTCAAAATCGGCGGGGTATCTGGTTTGGATCATCATCTCGCTTTTTCTTTTATTCCTCATTTTGATATTTTCCGGAATAGTTCTAGGTTGCTGGTTTCCAATGCTTTTTCATAGTTACGTGCTCGGGTTTGGATTGACCACCCTGATCATTATCGTAATTTTTGCCCTGCTGGCCGTATTCAGAAAGGCGCTGTTCATTCAACCACTGATGCAGGGAATTATCAGGAGGGCCATGGAAGATTTCCGGGAAGATGTATCTGATCATCCGCTTTAATTGATTTTATGGCAAAGCAAGTCGATGAATTGCAACAACTTGACCGGGAAATCCGGCGGCTGCAACAGAAGGCCAGAAGCCTTGAACGGCAGATCGACGACCGGCTGGACTATTTCCAGGACAATTACCGGAGTCTGGCAATCAAATCTTTCTTACCAGCATTCCTGGCTAAGGCTGGATTGACCGGGACGGTCATTGAATTGTTCCTGGACAACGAGAAGATCCGGAATTCAATGAACCAAATTCTTGGAAAGCTGTTTGATAAAATTTCACATGGAATTGAATTCCTGACCAATACATTCGGCAAAAAGAAAAACCAGGCGGTCTAGAAAACAGGCCGGTGAATTTAACAGATCCTTTTTTTTGTTTGATTTAATTTCGAAGATAAGATGGCACGCGTATTTTTTCTCTCCATAGTATTCTATCTCGTGTACAGGTTGATTTTTGACCTGATCATTCCTGTTTACAAAACAACCAAACAGGTAAAGCGCCAGTTCAATGACATGCACGGGCGCAGGCAACAGCAGGCGAATGCTTATCAGTAGTACAAAGGGCCTGCTGCAGAGCCTAAACAGCATTCAAAACCCACAGGCAAAGTAGGAGATTATATTGACTTCGAAGAAGTGAAGTCTTAGGTGTCCTGCACCAAAACCATTCACCAGGTCAAATCCAGAATTGTCATGCCAGGTGGAAGATAAAGTCCCCTCAGTCCGACTGCATTCGCACCCTCCACATTAACGATCGCATCATCCACAAACAGCGTTTCGGAAGGATCAAGCTGATTTTCATTGATGATATATTCAAAGGATGCTTTATCCGGTTTACGAAGTTGCAGGAGATGTGAGTAATACGCTTTCTCAAAAAGATCATCGAGCGTTCCATGAGGGAAGCTGTTCTTATACATTTTCCCGATCTCCAGCAGGTGCAGCGCATTGGTATTACTGAAGAGATAGAGCCGGTATTTTTTGCGCAGTATTTTCAACAGTTCAATCCGTTGGGGTGGAAAATCCAATAGCAACGCGTTCCAGGCATTTACGATGACTTCATTGGATACCTCAACACCGGCAAGCGTTTTAAGATCATTGATGAATTGTTGATCTGATATCTTGCCTACTTCATAGTCGCTAAAAAAGGACAAAGCAAAACCATGGCCAAAATATTGGCGAAAATCCTTTGCCCCCATGGATTGGAATGCCCTTTCCGTAATACCCGGGTCAATATTGAGGATGACGCCGCCGAGATCGAAGATGATGTTTTTAATGGATGAATCCTTCACTTTCTAATTTCTTATTCCTGATTCCTTATTGCTACTTCCCGGTGAGGGTAAACTCCGCTTCCTTCACATCCCTCGAATTCGATCCCACAAAAACTTTGAAATCGCCGGGCTCGTAAATGTATTTGAGGTCGTTATTATAAAAGCGCAGGTCATCTACGCCGAGGCTAAAAATGATTTCCCTGCTTTCGCCTTTTTTCAGAAACAGCTTTTTAAATCCTTTCAGCTCTTTGACCGGGCGCGCAATGCTACCAACCAGGTCGCGGGTATATAATTGAACCGTTTCTTCGCCGTCGAAATTGCCACTGTTCGTGACCGTTAGCTTCACCTGTAGCTGTTCGAGGGGACTGATTGTTTTCTTGCTTAATGAAAGTTCACTGTATGAAAAACTGGTATAGCTTAGGCCAAACCCAAAAGGATATAAAGGATCATTAGACACGTCGAGG
>DATHGW010000435.1:0-4098 GCA_035317445.1 Puia sp. | reverse complement strand
ATTCGCGACGGGCAATGCACTCGCTGCTGCGTTCACCGTAATATTCATGTCATCCGATGTCACCGCGCCGAGGTTGTCGGTGACGGTCAACCGGAAAGTATATACACCTGCTGTCAGTCCGCTGAATACGGGATTCAGGATCGCCGCATTGCTAATAGTATAAGCTGTCGGTCCGGCAACTTTCGTCCAGGCATATTTTGCAATACTGCCGCCGACATCCGTCGCGGTTGCTTTTGCCGTTACGGAACTGGTTGGCAAAGTGATGGCAACATCGGTCCCTGCACTGACAACCGGCGGTTGATTTGCAGTCGCTGATTTTTGATATTGAAGCAACCACTGGTAAATATTTAAACCGTTTTCCGTGAATGTTGGATCGTATGTACGGGTCCAGGCATCGTGGACAGTTGCATGAAAAATGGTCATTTTTGCGTGCGCTGCAGGATTTCTGGCCAAAATACCATTAATGAAATTGATAGTATAAATAACGGGTACCGTCGGGTCTCCATCGTTGTGTGTTGCCCAAACAGCAATATTGGCATCTGCAATAGGATTCCACCTGGTGGAATTGGCGAATATAGCGCCGGCGATCGGCACGATACCTGCGATTCTGTTATTCAATGGAACAGTAGCTGCAACATCCCAGGTCTCACCGCCACCCATACTTAATCCGGTAACATAAATCCGGCTGGGGTTCACGCGATAATGGGCAACAGCATAATCAATGATGCCGTTCACATCGGCGGCTGTCGGCCAGGCGACAAATTGAGGAGAGATCACGATAAAACTGAAATTCTGACTGTTTACGGTAAAGCTGGCAGGAAATTTTCCCTGGCTAATCAGTTTAGGAAGGCCATTCGTAATGATTTTGGGCAATTGACTGGTACTGCCATCTCCCAATTCGCCTAACCCATGCAGGAATATCATCAATGGATAAGTAGATGACCCGGTACTATAACCCTGTGGAAGATATTCATAAAATCCATGGGAGTTATTGATGATCGAAACGTATCTGGCCGTTTGGACCTGCGCATGGGCAGGGCTTGAAGAAAGGGTAAATGCAATCGGGAAAATAAACAATGCGAATAGGGCGCGTACAAATGGTTTCATAGCGGGATTTCTATTATTTGTTAAAAAATATGTAAGCCACCCAAGCGGTCCAAAATCATGCCAGCTTAAAAGCGAGAAAAAATTATTTTGTTAATGTGGAAAATTATTTTTCATTCCTTCCACACAGTGTAGAAAAATTTTGACAGACGAGGTTATTGATCAATATCAAGGGAAATAAGGGTCCATATTATGGTTTAATATATACTTCAATCGTGCCGTTTGTCTCTCCTCTTCGGGGCGCCGTGAATGCATCAACCAACCGATAATAAACCCTTAGAGAATCTCTTGTCCGAAAAGGGTAGAAGTTATTGAGCCTGGGCACATATTCAAACAATACGAGATCATATTCATGCTGAAGAATTCTCTTTTCGAAGATGGCTGCCTGTTGGTTGAACATACCCACGCCGAGATGATACCAAAGCGGCAGCTGCGGATTTTTTTCCAATGCATATGGGATTTCAACTGCGAGCGGAGTAAGCTCGCTCATGTTGAGGACCTTGATCGGTTTTTTTTGTTTCACGATATCCATATTGAGTATGCGATGAATTCCGTCAGCTGTGCCCTGTGGCATGTAAATGCGATCGAAAGATTTTAATCCGCACTCAACCCATTTATTCATGGGAGCGTCGAGCGTGTCATCATTGAGCATATAGGTCTTCCTGTTCACAATATTTTCTTCGCCTGCTAATTTTTTTTCTTTTTTATCGGGTACCATGAAAGCAACGATCCGTTGCGTATACTTCCAGTAAGAAGCACTCCACCAGAGCAGGACGCCTGCGGCAGATAAAAAAACGATTCCGGGTTTATCAAATTCCGTGGGCAATAAAAACGAAAGCATGCTGAATATGAATGTGATGGCGAAACTGTGAAAAAAAATATTGTTATCAGGCGGCGTATAACTGGTAACCTGGAACACAGCAGCCTCACCGAGCATGGCCAGGGTGAGGAGAAGCAGCATCATGACCCGCCTGTTGGCGAAAAGGGATTTCCATTTTTTATACGAGATGGCCAATAAAAGAAAAATAATAAACAGATAAAATTTTATCCATGGAGAGGAGCCGAAAAATTCATCTGCGATATCAAAAGCAGAGACCCGCGAGCTGTGTGGCGCTTGTCCGTGATTAAACCAGTATCCGAAACCATAAGGCAGGAGGGGGAGAATGTATAGCAAAAGAAGTCCGATAAAAGAGGCAATGAATACAAGAAAAGGGATCCATTTTTTTTCCATGAGGGAATGATAGGCCAATAAACAGGCGCAGATCAAAAAGGCCATCGCACCTCCATCCTGTTTGGTGAGCAGTGAAAGGCAAACAAAAAAAGCGGATGCGATCAGCCAAAGTAAACCAAATCGTGCCTTGGACCCGCAGATATATTTTAGCAACATGGCGATGGCCGCCAGTTCGTATACAATTACGGTATGATTGTACCAGGGCCAGAAATTAATAAAAGAATAAGAAACGCAGAAAAGCAGGATGGAAGTGTAGCGGATGCCGGGCTTCACCTCAAGGCTGGATAAAATGGATCTGAAGGAGAGCGCGGCGATCACGTTGATAAATACCTGCGCTTTGACCAGCGTAATCAGCTTGGGACCAAATAGCTTGAAGAAAATGGCAGGCACAAACCAATAGACGCCGCCCAGTGGTGTTCCAAAGTCTTTAAATGGTATTTGACCCTGGCTTATGCGGTACGCGCCTTCCCAGGAAAGGAAAATATTGACGCGGTATGGGAAGGTGACAAAAAGGGGAACGCAAGCAAGCAGAATAATGGTCAATAGTTCAGCTTTTGCCAGGGATCGGGGGTTCATATCGGTTGCTTTAAGATTTAATCTGATGTAAACATAAAAATTAGATATTACTTTATAAACAACATTATAGATTTTGTTTTTTTGTTTGTATTTTGTCGCAATAACTAATCCCATTGGCATACCTCAACCTCTTAAGACTCAAAGACTGGGCTAAAAATTTCTTCCTGTTCATCCCTATGTTCTTCGCAGGCGAGATATTGAACCTGCACAAGATCGAGAATGTATGCTGGGGATTCCTGGCGTTCAGTTTTGTGGCCAGTAGTATTTACATTATAAATGATTACCGCGACAGGGAAGATGACAGGAAACATCCGGTGAAAAGTAAAAGACCTTTGGCCTCCGGTGCTGTATCTCCGGGGCTCGCCCTGCTCATTTGCAGTATCCTGATTGTTGCCGGTTTTTTGATCGCCTGGGTGGTCAGGGACAAATTCTTTTTTGTCTTAATGATCTATTTCCTGATCAACCTTGGCTATTCTCTCGGGTTAAAGACCATTCCAATTCTAGATATCATCATTTTGGCTATCGGGTTTGTGCTTCGCATCAAAGCGGGATCTGTTATCAGCCTGGACCCGCTTTCAGAATGGATAGTGATCATGGTGTTTCTCCTGGCCGTGTTCATGGCCATCGGAAAACGCAGGGACGACGTACTGTTGAAACTGAGCTCGGGTACGGACATGCGAAAAGCCATTAAGGGATACAATCTCGAATTTCTTAATACGCTGCTCGCGCTTGTTTGCGCGGTAATTATCGTGGCCTATTTCATGTATACGATGTCTGATGAAGTGAAGCAAAAAATGGGTAACTATCGCTTATATTACACGTGTTTGTTCGTAATGGCCGGAATTATGCGATATTTACAAATCATTTTCGTTTCAGCAGATTCGGGTTCTCCAACAAAAATCCTTTACAAAGACCGCTTCATACAAATAACATTGCTGCTCTGGATTGCCAGTTACATTGCAATCATATATGTAAAAGATATAACCATTTTCAAATGATCAATCAGGAGGTCGCCAAATGCCAAATGTATTAATATTGGGCGCTGCTTCTGATATGGCAGTTGCCATTGCCAGGAAGTTCGCGTCGAAAGCTTATGCAGTTCAACTGGCTGCCAGAAACCCTTCCAGGCTGTATAGTCTGAAGGCTGATCTGGGTATTCGGTACAATGCCCACTGCAGCCTGCATGA
>DATHGW010000434.1:0-2779 GCA_035317445.1 Puia sp. | reverse complement strand
GCCAGTTAATAGCCGCCTTCATACCATTCCTGCAGGATTGCCGGGCTTGTGCTTCCTCTTTAATGGTGTTCATATTATCGAAGCACTGGAGCATCATGTTATCACTTTCGCAAACTTCAATTAAATGATGAAAAGCTGGTTAAAGGATGTCATTTTTAGCCATTCCCCTTTGAAAATAGGTTTATACTAATAAAAATGATAAAATGAACATTGAAAATATAAGGAGTATATGTATTGGCCTTCCTGCCGTAACGGAAGATATCAAATGGGGTAACGATCTATGCTTTATGGTAGGCGGAAAGATGTTTTGCGTCATCCTGCTGGAAAGCCCTTTTAAGATTTCTTTTAAGGTAAGCGACGAAGAATTTGAAATATTGACCAGCAAGGAGGGAATTTTACCTGCTCCTTATGCTGCGAAGCATAAATGGGTTTTAGCTGACAAGACAGCCCTCTTTAACCTGGAAGAATGGGAACAATATCTAATCCGGTCATATAGCCTGGTCAAAGCAAAACTTTCCAAAAAGATGCAGCAGCAGATCGATCAGCCAACCATTAAATAGAGAAAAAATGAAATTATACAGAGTGATCCTTCCCGTTGGTGACATCGATGCGGCACTGAATCATTCATTGCTATAGAATTGTTATTAGATGAGATTCCATCTTTTTTTTACTCCTGCCATTTCGAAAATTTCTTGAATCTTACATTGATTAAAAGCTTTTAGACATGCAATATTCAAACTGGGGTTTATTATTTGCTTTTGCATTTTCTTCCTGGCATCACGGATTCGCACAATCGTATAAAATTGGCACTATTGATATATTCGGGAACAGGAAAATAAGTTCCTGCAATGTGCTTGCCCACTTAAGAGTCAAGGAGGCAGATAGCATAACCCATGAAAATTATAACCCCGAAGATGAAGCCGCAAAGCTTGAGCAAATGCCTGGTGTAAAGCATGCAACGGTGAGCCCCGTCTGTTGCGACACAGCAGGCAATTTAATGCTGTTCATTGGCATTGCTGAAACAGATTCTTTTATTTTAAATCACCGGGATGCCCCTGTGCAGAACATACTGTTGCCCGAGGAAATGATCACTGCCTATCGAAATCTCAATGATCAAATGGAGCTTGCAATAAAAAGCGGGCTGGCTGTTGAAGATGATTCGCATGGATATGCTCTGCTTGGCTACAAGCCAGCCCGGAATGAGCAAAAGAAATTTATAACCTTCGCCAACCGGGATTTTACCCTTTTGGCAAATGTGTTAAAAAACTCTAGGGACGTAGAACATCGAGCTGCAGCAACCCAAATAATTGCATATTCAACCAACAGAAAAAAGGTTGTAGATAATTTGATCTATTCATCCAATGATCCGGATGAAGCTGTAAGAAACAATGCCAATCGGGGGCTTGGTGTTTTAGCAGATTACCTCAACAGGCATCCTGAATTAAAAATTTCCATCCCGGCCGGCCCATTTATAAAAATGCTTAACTCAATAGTCTGGACAGACAGGAACAAGGCAGCGATGGTTCTGATTAAACTAAGCCAAGGCCGTGATTCAAAGCTCCTGCATAAAATAAAGGAACAGGCATTAGCTTCCATGATTGAAATGGCGGGATGGAAGGACAGAGGGCATGCCTTTTTTTCATTTGTCATCTTAGGCCGTATTGCAGGTGTTAATGAAAAATCGTTGGTCACTAAAAATTACTCAGCTCATTGGGCTGCTGAGATTGAAGCAATGGTTGCAAAATGCCATCATTAAAAGTAATGGTGTATTTATTTTCAGGTTCTATACCTACATTATCAGCGGGCTGGCTGAATTCGATGAATAAGCCATCATCAACCGTCCCCCGTACCAGGTATCCAAGGTTCTCAAAGCCATATCCTGCGAAGGCAACTTAAAAACCAAACCAACGATATTCTTTCAACGATAGTGATCGACATGATTTGCATATTTGGTGAGTCAAAAAATACAAATCTCGTGAGTCATGGGTGAGTCATCAAATCTGGTAGAAAGGTGGGTCAATGGTGAGTCAATAATGAAACTATTCCTTTCTTCGAACCACCTAATGTAGAGTTTTCGGCTTGTTCCCACATAAACTATTGTTTTCATTTTTGAGTTTCTTTACGAGTTGAGGAATTGATGTTCTATTTAAGATTTGCAGAATTGAAAAAATCAAATCTGTGATCTTTTCATTTAAAAAAAAACGGTATAATATAGATTGCTTCGTCCTTTATAACCAAGGTTTGAGATTATATCGAAATTAAACATTAAGTTTTTTAAAAACATCTTTCGCATAAGAACTCCCGATCGGTATAGAAACCTTGCCGATCTCTATTTGGGTTGTTGAATAGGCATTAATATGGTTCAGTGAAACGATGTAAGAGCGATGAACACGAATAAAGTGGTTGTTGGACAGTTTTTCTTCAAAGTAGGTTAAGGTTTGGTAAGTGATTATCGATCCCCCGGTGGTGTGCATCCTTACGTAATCTTTTAAGCCTTCTATGTAAAACAGGTCCTTGAATAGAACTCTTATCATCTTTTTATCCGATTTTACGTAGATAAAAGCCTTTCTATCGTCGTTGCGATCATCGGGCATATCACCAGTAATTTTGGTGTGTGCAGGGTTTTTTAATAACTCATACTTGTCTATAGCCTTCAAAAATCTTGCGAACGAAACAGGTTTAAGCAAATAGTCGATGACGTTCAGATCATAGCCTTCAATGGCAAATTCTCGGTAGGCCGTAGTAATAATAACCGCAGGCGGGTCTTTTAGCGTGCGTA
>DATHGW010000433.1:0-2307 GCA_035317445.1 Puia sp. | reverse complement strand
AAACTCAGTCCCGACATTGCCGTAATTACTGCCATGGATGCTGACCACCTGGACATTTATGGTGATGCTGATGCCGTGGATGAGGCTTTCATTGCATTCTCGGAAAAAGTAAAGCCGGGCGGATTGCTGCTGAGCAGGTATGGATTGGAGAAAGAAAAAGAGCTCAGGGCTTCGGTCCACATGACATACAGCATCCGGTATGAACAGGCGGATATTCATGCAGAGCGTATCCGGATCGAGCACGGGGTGTATGTATTCAACGTGGTAATGGGTAGTTGGGTTTTGAAAGATATCAGACTGAATATGGGCGGTATGCACAATGTAGAAAATGTAACGGCGGCCATCGGCGTCGCGCATCAGCTCTCCATTGACGCAGAGAAAATAAAAAAGGCAGTAAGTGCTTTCAGGGGAGTGAAGCGGAGGTTTGAATACATCATCTCTCCTTCGTCATCGGCAGCAAGTGCGGCAAGGGTGGTTTTCATAGATGATTATGCGCACCATCCCGAAGAATTGAAGGCATTGATCAGCGGCGCGAAGGGTTTGTTTCCCGATAGGAAATGTATCCTGGTTTTTCAGCCGCATTTGTTCAGCAGGACGAGAGATTTCGCCGATGGATTTGCGTCCAGCCTGGATTTGGCCGATGAAGTGGTGCTATTGCCCATCTACCCGGCAAGAGAACTACCCATCGAAGGGGTCAGCAGTCAGCTGATCCTGGATAAAATGAAAAAACCGGGCAAGCTGGTTTTGAACAAACAGGAATTAATGGAGTGGATAAAAAATAACGTGGCGGCTACCGGAACGAACGCTTTATTGATCACAGCGGGGGCAGGCGATATTGATGCGATGGTGGAGCCTATCAGAAAGATACTGGAAAGAACGAACTAACCCATATTGTGAACGGGCTTATTTCCCGGTCACTTTGTACCCGTCTGACGGTCATGGACCGTTGGGCGGGTGTAAATGGAAAATGACATGAGTTTTAAAGAAAACATAAGAAAAATTTTGGCGGTCATGCTATGGTGTGTGATGGGCTCCGGCATGCTGGTATTGCTCATTGCAGCCATCAACAGGAAAAACAGCAAAACCTGCAAGGGCTACCGGGTGGAGATTAATGCCGGGAATCAGCGGTTGTTCATTGATCAAAAAGTGATCTCAAACCTGCTGACTTCCAGCGGCACGCAAAAGCTGGTGGGCAAAACGATCTTATCATTAGACCTGCGGAATATGGAAGAAATGCTGAAGAAGAATGCCTGGGTAAAAGAAGCTCAATTGTTCTTTGATAACAACGAATGTCTGCGGGTAAGGATCACAGAAAGAAAGCCCATTGCCAGGATTTTTACCATTGCCGGAAACAGTTTTTATATTGACAGCAGTGGTATCCAGTTGCCTTTGCCAGAGCAGGCTTTCATAAAACTGCCTGTTTTTACAGGGTTCCCCGCCGACAAGGTGAAATCACGCGGAACAGACAGTGCGCTGCTTCGCCAGATAAAGCAATTAAGCTGGTTCATTCTCAACGATCCTTTTTGGATGGCAGAGATTCAGCAGGTCGCCATTACTTCCAGGAAAACATTTCTGATGGTGCCGGTGATCGGGAACCACCAGATAGAATTCGGAGATGGCAATGAGTACGAACAGAAATTCCACCGGCTGCTTGTTTTTTACAGGCAGGTATGTGCCAGAAGCGGTTTTGACAGGTATACCAGGCTGGATGTTCAATATGCAGGCCAGGTGATCGGAACGAAAAGAGGATCGGGCATATCAAGATTCGATTCCCTGCAAGCCATCAAAAACATCAGGCAGCTGATCAGGGTTTCTCAGCAGGTACAAGCGGATACCGTAAAACAACAAATCACAAAACCGTTGGAGCGTAATACGATTACTGAACAAACCCTGATCAGCTACGACATGATAGATGAGAAAAATGACAGCGTAAAGCGGGAATTAAAAATAAGAAATAAAAAATAAGAAAATAAATACCATATAAACAACTAAAAAAAATAAACTAGACTATGAACCAGGAACAACCCATTATCGTCGGACTCGATATTGGCACCACAAAAATTGCTGCCATTGCCGGCCGGAAAAATGAATACGGAAAATTAGAAATACTGGGATTTGGCCGCGCCAATTCCAATGGCGTGAAACATGGCCAGGTATTGAATATTGATGAAACGATCAAGGCCATCAGGATGGCACTCGACAACTGCTATGCATCCAATCCCAATCTGGGGATTGAAGAAGTGTATGTGGGCATAGCAGGCCACCACATTAAAAGCCTGCAAACGCGGGGCGATATTGTTCGTCAAA
>DATHGW010000432.1:0-3000 GCA_035317445.1 Puia sp. | reverse complement strand
AAGCCTTGTTTGAGCAAAGACACGGCCACCGGAGCGACATGACCATATTTATTTCCCTCACGGGATTGACATTGTGCCTGGCCTGCCTGGGCATCATTGGCATTAGCGTGTATTCTGCACTGGAGAGGCGCAAGGAGGTGGCCATCCGAAAAACCATGGGTGCCGGCGTTTTGCAGATCGCCTACCTGCTTTCCAGAAATTTATTCGTTCTGATCTTTATTTCGGCCAGTGTTGCGCTGCCGATCGGATATGTGGCTGGCAATCTCTTCCTGCAACAATATGTCAATCGCCCTTCCTTTGGAGTCTGGATCCTGCCCGCGGCATTCGCACTCGCGTGCATTTTTGCTATCTTGTCTTCAGGCTGGCAGGTATTGAAAGCTGCCATGGCCAATCCGGCCAACAGCCTACGCTCGCAATAGCGAGGCCCAACTGTATCAAAAGCGGACAATCCTTGTATCGGAAACGAACTAGTTCGTATATTACTGGCATTTAGTTCCTTGTAAATCAATCACCTTGTATTTCCGGCATGTGATTAGGTAATTGGCAATAGCCATGCGGATATAAATTTGCAGCGCCGGATGCAACAGCCTGTAACATTAATCGACTTTAAGGGGTCGCAGGGAAAGCTGGAGCCAGGGAACTCAACACTGTAAATTTATCACCATAAAATACCAAACAAGATCATGATTGAACTACAACATATTTCGAAATGGGTCAATATCGGCGGGGTCAGGAATTTCATTCTGAAAGACATTAACCTGAAAATTAATGAAGGGGAATTCATTTCCATCATGGGCCCTTCGGGTTCCGGGAAATCCACCCTATTGAATATCATCGGCATGCTGGACGAACCCTCCGAGGGCGCCTATGATTTCATGGGACAGGAAGTGTATAAACTCAAAGAAAAACAACGCTCACAATTGTATAAAACCCATATCGGTTTTGTATTCCAGGCCTATCACCTGATCGATGAACTGACTGTATATGAAAATATCGAAACGCCGTTGATCTATCAGGACATGAAAGGGTCGGAGCGCAAGGCTGTGGTTGCCGATGCCCTGGATAAATTCCAGATCGTAGGTAAAAAAGATCTTTTCCCTACGCAGTTATCGGGAGGACAACAACAACTGGTCGGCATCGCAAGAGCACTGGTCGCCAATCCCAAACTCATTCTCGCGGATGAGCCCACCGGCAACCTGAATTCAAAACAAGGAGAAGAGATCATGGATCTTTTTAAACAACTCAACAAAGAAGACGGTGTGACCATCATACAGGTGACGCATTCTGAAAAAAATGCAGAATACGGTTCCCATATCCTTCACTTACTCGACGGAAGAATTGAAAGCCTCAAAGGATGAGTTTTTTCAATGGCCGGCGGTTTGTGAGGACAATATCAAATTTTAATCAGTACAGGTATGCATCAGCGTAAAATCGGCGTTTTTTTGTTTGTCATTGCATCTCTTTTATCCTTTGTCTCGAGGTCACAGGACAGCGTATCTATCAGCGGCGGTGCCCTGACGCTGCAACAATGTGTGGATATTGCCATTAAGAATAATTTGCTGGTCAGGCAAAGGGATCTCCAAATGCAAACCACCGGGGTGAATTACAAACAGGCAAAGGACTATTTACTGCCCACTGTTAATGCCCAGGGCGGTTACGGGATCAATTTCGGACGAAGCCTGAATCAGAATACCTATACCTATTCCGATCAACAATTCAACTCAGGATCCTATGGCATCAATGCTGGCCTGAACCTGTTCAATGGTTTGCAGGTATTAAATGGAATCAAACAAAATGCTTTGCTGCTTGAAGCAAGTAGAATGGACTGGCAGCAACAGAAAGACGCTATTACATTAAATGTGATCCTGGCCTACCTGCAAATATTGAGCAGCCAGGATTTGTTGCTGATCAGCAGGGCTCAGGCCGATGTGGATGCCAAACAGGTTGCACGCCTGGACATTATGATGAAAGATGGGGCCGTGCAATTTCTTTCCACCTATTATGACCTGAAAGGCCAGTACGCGGGCGACCTGGTTGCCATTTCGAACGGCATCAATGCTGTGGAAACGGCCAAAATAAACCTGTTCGGAGTATTGAATATTCCGTATGTAAGGGATGCCTCGTATGAAAGAATTCCGCTGGACCTGACGATTCCTGAGTATGGTAAGAGTGCGGACAGCATTTACCAGACAGCACTCGGAACTTTGCCGATCATCAAGTCGGTTGATCTTAAAGCCAGGGCGTCTGAAAAAGCGCTCGCAGTCGCAAGAGGCGTTTATTATCCGTCGCTGTCAGCATACGGGTCACTTGGAAGCAATTATTCCAGCGTAGCCACGAGCCAAACACCTGCCAACATTTTCAGCGATACGTCAAAGAACAGTTATGTGACCGTTGGCGGAGGCGATCATTTTATTATTTCCAATGTTCAGAATTTTGATTTTGTAAAAATTCCATTCGGAGACCAGCTCAAAAATAATCGCTATGAGCAAATAGGTCTGCAGTTGAATATTCCGATTTTGTATTATTTCCGGGCAAGAAACAATGTGAAGCTGGCTAAAATAAATTTAAAGAACGCCCAAGTCCTGGCTAAATCAACCCGCAACGATTTGCAGCAACAGGTTGAACAGGCTTATCAAAACATGATCAATGCCTACGAACAATATAAAAGTTACCGCGATCAGGTTGCTGCTTATACAGAATCGTTCCGTGCAACAGAGATCCGGTTCAATGCAGGCGCAATAACCTCGGTAGACTATATTATTGCAAAAAATAATATTGACCGGGCCAATACAAATTTTACCGCGGCGAAATACAATTATATCTTCAGAACAAAGATCCTGGATTACTACCAGGGGAAGTTGACCTGGTAGGTTTGTTTGGAGTTGATTGGCTGAAAAGCTGACAAGTTGACTTGTTGAATGGTTTTCACCGAAAAATCAAGCTATACTCATATACTAGTGATATAGTACTGATATAGTACTCATATAGTACTCGTGCATC
>DATHGW010000431.1:0-5037 GCA_035317445.1 Puia sp. | reverse complement strand
AGCTTTTCGGGAACGTCAACTAACTGTGTTCCATCCACGCTGTACATAATGGCGATGCCATTTTGCAAAACAAAAATCACAGCCAGGCATCCGAAAAAAAGATTGAGTAGTGTAAAAAGATTGGGGATATGCTTCATTAGCTGTGAAAATAAACAATAATTTTAATGTGCGGATACCTTGTTGCTTGTCATTCCGAGCGAAGCGAGGAATCAGTCATCAGGCGGGTTGCCTCATGTCGCCGATCCCTCGCTTCGCTCGGAATGACAAGTCATAAAGCATTCGCACATCATTTCTTCATCTTCGCTTCTATCTCTTCAACAGTGATCGGGATATTACTCATCAGATCTTTATTTCCATTTCTTGTTATCCAAACATTATTTTCGATACGGACGCCCATTTGTTCTTCTTCGATATAAATTCCTGGTTCCACCGTGAATACCATGCCCGCCCTGATGGGCTCTGTGCGTGTGCCGAGGTCGTGTACATCAATGCCCAAATGATGTGAAATGCCATGGTAAAGGAATCGGGTATAAGCCGGGTTTTCCGGCGCCTGATTTTTAATGTCTGTCCTGCTCAGCAGGCCGATCTTCAAAAAAACCCGGGTCGCTTCCTCCCCTACTTTCCTATGATATTCGTTAATGGTTATTCCCGGTTTTAACAAGCTCTTTGCAAAATTGTGCAAATGCAGGCAGGCATTATAAACCTGCTTTTGCCGCTTACTGAATTTTCCATTGACTGGAATTGTCCTGGTTAGATCGGCGTTGTAATGTCCATATTCCGCTCCAAAATCCATCAGCAGCATTTCCCCGTCTTTACATTCCTGGTTGTTGGAAATATAATGGAGTGTTCTGGCGCGGTCGCCGCTGGCGATGATGCTGTTGTATGCGGGACCCGTAGCGCGCTGTGACAAAAACGAATGCCAGATCTCTGCTTCGATCTCATATTCCCTGACACCGGGCGTGATGAATGTCAACAGGCGCAAAAAAGCTTGGTGGGTGATATCAATAGCCTGCTGCACAACTTCGATTTCAAATGTCGTCTTGATGGCGCGCAATTGCTTCAAGATTTTTGCGGCGCGATGGTATTGATGCAGGGGATAACGCTTCTTCATTTCTGCTATGAACCTGTAGTCACGGGTTTGTAGCAGGCTTGCCTTCCGGTCATTTTCATTTGAATCGAGGTAGATATGCTCAGCCAAATGGATCCAGGGTTGCAAGAGGCTGTCGAGGCTATCCAGCCAAACGATCGTATCAACGCCTGAAATTTTCCGGGCCTCTTCCACCCGGAGCCGCCTGCCATCCCATTTTTCTTTCAGTTCGTTGGGACGGACCAATACCAGAACCTCCCTGTATTTCGGATCGGGATGATCGGGAAACAGGATCATCATGCTGTCCTCTTGTTCAATGCCAGTGAGCCACAGCAAATCACTGTTTTGACGAAAAGTGTAGAGCGCGTCCCCATTAGAAGGCACTTCATCATTGCTTACAAAAATCGCGATGGAAGATGGCAGAAGCTCCCTGACAAAACGCTCGCGGTTTTTCACGAAAAGGGAGGGGTTAAGCGGCAGATATTTCATGCAAATCCAATTGTGATAAAAGCAGTAAATGTAAGCAATGATTTTATTCATTTTCTTTAGAATTAGTGCTTCATCGATAAAATAAAAAACTAATATGTTTTTCTGAAAAACTAACAAGTGTTAGTTAGTACAAATTCAAAAATGGCATGGCATCATTAGATAATATCTAATTTGGTTGCCATTTCGCACTTTGTTTTAGATAATTTTTAATTTTAGCTTTGCTGCTAAACCCCCTGCGCTCATGATGTCAACCCCGGTTATCAGCTTTTCCACCGACAGATTGTTGAAATTAGGTCTTCATGTTTCCGACACGATCCATTACCAGCTGGCATCATCAGAATTGGTGCAGGATTGTTTGCGAATGGATGACGGAAGCCTCGCCGATTCAGGTGCGCTCGTCATTCAAACCGGCGAATTTACCGGTCGCAGCCCTAGAGACAGGTTCATCGTTAAAGATGGACTGGTTGACCAAACGATCTATTGGAACGATTTTAATATTCCGATCGAAGAAAAATATTTCGACATTATTTTCAAGAAAATTACGGCTTACCTGAATCAGCTTCCTGAAATATGGGTCCGGGACTGTTATGCCTGTGCCGATCCATTGTATCGAATGAATATCCGCATCATCAACGAAACAGCTTCCATGAATCTCTTTGCGTATAATATGTTTCTTAGGCCAACGGAAGAGGAACTGGACCGGTTCAGGGCCGACTGGCATATCCTATCCGCTCCGGGCCTGAGACTGAATGCGTCTGAATGCGGCACGAGGCAGCACAACGCCGTGGTCATCTCTTTCCGGCACAAAATCATCCTTCATACCGGTGGCGGATATACAGGGGAGATCAAGAAGGCCATCTTCTCTGTCCTGAATTATATCTTACCCAAAGAAAAAGGAATATTAAGCATGCACTGTTCTGCCAATACGGGCGAATCGGGCGATACCGCGATTTTTTTTGGTCTGAGTGGTACCGGCAAAACCACCCTGAGTGCCGATCCAAAAAGAAACCTGATCGGTGATGACGAACATGGCTGGACCGAGGGAAGCATATTTAATTTCGAAGGTGGCTGTTATGCCAAATGCATTCATTTAAGCGAGGACAAAGAACCTTCCATTTTCAGGGCCATCCGCCCCGGAGCACTGGTTGAAAATGTCAGGTTTTTCGAAGGAACCAGCAGGATTAATTTTGATGATGCATCAGTAACTGAAAATACCCGGGTTTCCTATCCCCTCGAGTACATCAGTAAGGGAACGCCAACACCTGTGGGGAATGAACCAGGTAATATTTTCTTTCTTACCTGTGACGCTTATGGCGTATTGCCACCCATTTCCAAGCTGACAGCAGGCCAGGCCATGTACCAGTTTATCTCAGGGTATACGGCGAAGATCGCCGGTACCGAATCAGGGGTGACCGAACCGAAATCGACCTTTAGCGCCTGTTTTGGGGCTCCGTTCATGCCTTTGCATCCAGGCAAATATGCCGAGATGCTGGGCAATAAAATCAAAGAGACAAAGGCTAAGGTCTGGCTGATCAATACCGGCTGGAGTGGTGGTTCGTACGGAACAGGGAACAGGATCCCGCTCTCACTCACCAGGGCTATGATCACCGCCGCGCTCGAGGGCCAGCTTGATGGGGTCGCCTACGAAAACCATCCTGTTTTTGGCATGGCCATACCTTCAAGCTGCCCAAATGTACCGCCTGAGTTGCTCGATCCCCGCAAAACCTGGACTGACCCCGAAGCATACGATCAACAAGCACTTGCCCTGGCGGCCCAGTTCGTCAAAAACTTTGAAAAATACAAATCCGCTGTGTCTGCTGAAATCCTGACTGGCGCACCACGGCTCTAAATTTTTTTTTTGAAAATGTGCTAAATCAAAAATAAAATACTGAACTTGGCACCCAAGTTTAAATTTTTCTCTGGTCTCTAACATTGTTTGCTGATAAGCTCCATCTAACCACGATGGAGCTTTTTTATGTTAGCCCATGAATTGCGCCTGTGGACAGATAAATTTTGCACGCCCTTATGGCAATGATGATCTATAGTATGCTGATCGCATGGTCGGCTGTTTCGCCTTCCTTTCAAAACAGTTCGGTGATTGACTGGAGTGCCGGCAGAAGATTGACCTGGAACGATTTCAAAGCAACACCGCCAAAAAATCCTTCGGCGGCTGCGCTGACTAGCACGGCAATAAAAATTGATTTTGGTTATTACAATGAATCCCTGCAATTCCATATTCGTTGCCGGTTCGATAAGGAAGCTTCATGGGGAAAGGTGAAGAATGATTACGTGCTTGCGCATGAACAAGGACATTTCGATATTGCGGAGATCTTTGCAAGAAAATTGAATGAGGCATTGAAAAATTATAAACCCGATAGTGAAAATGTCCGCAAAGACGTGAACAAGATTTACCAGGACCTCATGAATCAATATTACGAACGGCAGGATGAGTATGACCGGGAAACGAACTACTCAATCGATCATAAAAAACAGGAGGAATGGCTGCAAAAGGTTGCAGATGAGCTCAGGTCGTTGAAAGATCACGCCAATTATCATTAGAACAATCCATACAACTGTGCATCGATTTTGCTAATGATCTCGCCCAGGTGTTCTTCAACTTCCGGAAATTTATTCTTGTCCACGTCAATAACCAGCAGAGCCCCTTCCTTATATCCTTCGATCCATTTATTGTATAGATCGTTCAATCGCTTCAGATAATCAAGCCGGATATTCTCCTCATATTCTCTTCCCCTTTTCTGGATTTGCCCCACCAGGGTTGGAACGGATGCCTGTAAATAAATCAACAGGTCGGGAGGCTGAACCATCCTCTTCAGGGTTTGAAAGAACTGGAAATAATTGTTATAATCGCGCTTGCTCATAAGTCCCATTTCATGCAGGTTGGGAGCAAAAATATGCGCATCTTCGTAGATGGTCCTGTCCTGGATCACGGTTTCAGTTCCACTATGGATCTCCAGGAGCTGGTTAAGCCGGCTATTGAGAAAAAAAACCTGCAGGTTAAAACTCCAGCGGGGCATATCTTCATAAAAATCGTTGAGGTAAGGATTGTGATCCACGTCTTCAAACTGTGGTATCCAACGATAATGCTTGCTCAGCATTTCAGTTAAGGTTGTTTTCCCGGCGCCAATATTCCCTGCTACAGCAATATGCTTTGGTTTCTTGCTTTTTGCCATGCTTAAATGTAAAATGTAATATTTAAAATATAAAATCTAAATCGGGTTTCTCCAAAATAGGATGGGCCGCTGGTATGACCGTCAATAATAATTCAACCCGATGGCTTCCCTGACGAGTTTTAGTGTGGCGCTGGCACTTGCACGGGCCTTAACAGCCCCCTCCCGGAGAACCTGTTTAATATATTTTTCGTCCTGCCGTATTGCCAGCGTTCTTTCCCGGATCGGCGCAATGAACTTTACCATATCTTCAGCCAATTGTTTTTTCATGTC
>DATHGW010000430.1:0-4650 GCA_035317445.1 Puia sp. | reverse complement strand
CGCACGCATCATCGTATTTTGAAATTGGCGGACCGCCATGTCGAGCTCATCGAATTCCTGTTCAATCGCAAACATAAAGATCATACCGACATTGGCGCCGGCAGAAAAATTCTGGCCTTCATTGGCAATCACCAGGCCTTTGTATCTTTCTTCGGCTATGCCAATGGATTTTTGAATACCTTCCAACACTTCGCCGCCAACGGTGCCGAATTTGGTGTACCATTCCAGTCCCAACGCGTCATCTCCCAGATGATACAACCTGCAGGCACTGTTTTTCCAAACGGTTTGGCTTTCAAAATGCTTCATGACGATGAAGGCCGGCCCGTTCGTGCCGCCTGCCGGTTCATCGTAATGTCCTTTTGCGGGAGCATAGCAAAGTTTATGCCCCCCTTCAATTTTATAAAAGGATTTGATTCCTTTAGCCAGCATGTCATCCACCCAGGATGCAACGCGATGGCCGGCTTCCTTCATTTTCTTAACCGTTGATTCCACGCCCAATGCATCCCAGCTTTCGAAAGCACCTATTTCCCAACCAAAGCCGGCCATCATAGCGTCGTCTACCCTATAAGGTTCATCGGTGATTTCGGGGATGCGGTGAGAGATATAGGCAAACAATCCAAAATGAAACTGGCGATAAAACTCGGCGGCCTTATCGGTTCCCTGCGTGAGCACCTTCAATCTTGTGGCAAGATCATCTATAGACCTGGCAGCCTCAACACTCGCGAATTTTGTTTTTTTCCGGGGTTCATATTCCAGTGTTTTCAGGTTCAGTACCAGGATTTCTTTTTCTCCTTTTGCATCCGGAGGCAATTTCTTAAAAAATCCCTGTCCGGTTTTATCACCGAGCCAATTGTTCGCTACCATTTTATCCAGCCATGCTGGAATGACAAAAGCATTTTTTGCCTCATCATCCGGGCAATTTTCATAAACACCTTTTGCCACTTTCACCAGCGTGTCGATGCCCACGACGTCGGCTGTTCGAAAGGTTGCCGATTTGGGGCGGCCAATCACAGGTCCCGTCAGGGCATCTACTTCATCAATTGTTAATCCAAGCTTTTCAAGAAGTCCGAATATGGCCATGATCCCAAAAACGCCAATGCGGTTGGCGATAAAGGCAGGAGTGTCTTTACATAAGACCGTGGTCTTGCCTAAAAAAAGATCGCCAAACTGCAACAGGAAATCAATGATCGCAGGATCGGTGTCCGGGCCCGGAATGATTTCGAGCAGGCGCAGGTACCTCGGAGGATTGAAAAAATGGGTGCCGCAGAAATGTTTTTTAAAATCATCGCTCCGTCCTTCTGTCATCAGGTGAATGGGAATACCCGATGTATTCGAAGTGATCAAGGTGCCAGGCTTCCGGTATTTTTCAACTTCTGTAAAGATGGATTGCTTGATGTCCAATCTCTCTACGACCACTTCAATCACCCAATCGCAACCCGCAATATCTTTGAGATTATCCGTGAAATTTCCGGTAGTGATTTTTTTTAAGGCATCCTTAGTATAGAGTGGCGAGGGATTCGATTTAACTGCCGCCGCAAGCGCTTCGTTCACGATGCGATTCCTTACCGCAGGATGATCCAGTGACAGTTGCTTTGCTTTTTCGAGGTCATTGAGCGAAGCAGGGGTCATATCCATCAGCAGGACAGGCAATCCGACGCCTGCAAAATGACAGGCGATCCTGGAACCCATTACCCCGCTGCCCAATACGGCTACTTTCTTGATGATTCTTTTCATAACGGTCTTTTTATCGCTGTTGATTGGTCTCTTCTTTATCCGTGTACTACGGTTTCAGGTTTATTTTTTTGTGAAACGATAGACATTGCACTCCAATCAATATTTTCTCTTCCGCTTTCTACCAATTCCTGAAGATTATTTTTCAGGAGATTTGCCAGTGGCATGGGCTGGTTCACAGAAGCGGCTTGCGACAAAACGAGGTTCATGTCTTTCAAACCCAGTTTGGCAGTAAAAGCTGCGGGTTCGAATTTTTGCTGAAGAACGATGTTTCCGTAATTGACATAAACAGGAGATGTAAACAGGGTCTGCGTCAGCATTGACCACATCTGCTGCACATCTACGCCGCTTTCCTTTCCGAGCGCCAAACATTCACCCATTGCTTCGAGGGCTGCAGCGATCAAAAAATTGCCGCATAATTTTACGGTATTAGCGGCTGTAATGCGATTGCCGAAATCAAAAATCCCCGCTGCACCGGCGTCTTTTAATAAGGGCTCCACAGCCTTGCGCGTGATCTCATCTCCACTCAGGACGAAGTTCAATTTCCTTGCCCGGGCCGCTTCCGGTCTTCCGAAAACCGGAGCCGCTAAAAATTTTTTATTCTGCGCTGTGTACAATGACTCCATGGCTTCAGCTGTAACAGGCAGGATGGTACTCATGGATACGTGTATCTGGCCAGGCCTCCCATTTTCGAGCAATCCATCCTTACCCTGTACAATATTTTTCAATGCCGCATCATCGGACACCATGGTGAAAACAAGGTCAACCTGCCGGGCAAGTGACGCGACACCATCACAAACGATCGCTCCCTTTTCTTTTAGCGGTATTGATTTGGACGGCGTGCGATTGTACACATACAGTTCATGCCCGCTCTGGAGTAAATTTTCGGCAATAGGGGCACCAAGGTTGCCCAGACCGACGAATCCAAGTCTCATACGCTCAGCCATAATGGTTGGATTTAGATGAATTAATTAGAATATAATCATGATCAGGAGACAGAGGATCCCGATGCTGTTTTGCTGTCAGGACTTACAAAAATAAGTTTTCCATCCGGATTTTCTGCCATCAGGATCATGCCGTTGCTCTCGATGCCTTTCATTTTCCTGGGCGCCAGATTCGCGACGACGACCACCTGTTTTCCCACAATATCTTCTGGTTTGAAGTGCAACGCGATACCAGAGACGACGATCCGTTTTTCAAATCCGAGATCGACCTCTAATTTGAGGAGTTTGTCTGCCTTCTCAACTTTTTCGGCATGCAGAATGGTCCCCACTTTTAAATCCAGCTTGGCAAAATCATCGTATTGAATGGTTGATTTTTCGTTTTTTGCAGCTTCTTTGGGCGTTTCCACTATCGTATTGTTGTTTTTATTGGTCGCATTTTGATGTAGTTTTTCCACCTGAGCCGTGATCTCCGCATCTTCAATTTTTCTGAATAGCAATTCAGGTGGCCGCAAACTATATCCTACACTTAATAATTTGAGCTTGCCTGCATTTTCCCAATCCAGGATCTTATCCACTACTTTCAGCAGGTGTAGCATTTTCTTAGCTGTGGTGGGCAGGAAGGGATTGACCAGGATAGCCAGGTTGGCCGTCAATTGCAAACAGAGATGAAGACAATTGTCTATTTGCTTTTGATTGGCCACACTTATGTCCTTTGCTCCGTTCGCCGGGGCTTTTTTCCATGGTTCCTTTTCCTGCAGGTATTTATTTCCTTTTCTGGACAGGTCAATGATCTCAAAGAGTGCCTCACGGAATTTATATTGTTCCAGGTTATTTTCCACTTTGGTTTTTGCCGCCTCAATGTCGCGGATTAGTGCGTGATCGAGGTCATCCAGGATTTCATTGTGGAGGGGTGGCACTTTGCCCGCGCAGAGTTTGTGCATCAGGACCATCGCACGGTTCACAAAATTTCCAAAAATAGAAACCAGTTCACTGTTGTTGCGCTCCTGAAAATCTTTCCAGGTAAAGTCGTTATCCTTTGTTTCCGGTGCATTGGCGCACAACACATATCGCAAAGCGTCTTCACCGCCCGGAAAATCCTTTACATAGTCGTGGATCCATACCGCCCAATTGCGGCTGGTGGATACTTTTTGACCCTCGATATTGAGGAATTCATTCGCAGGCACGTTGTCGGGCAATACAAAATTTCCATGCGCTTTCAACATGGCCGGAAAAATAATGCAATGGAACACGATGTTATCTTTCCCGATGAAATGCACCAGTTTGGTGTCTTCCTGGCACCAGTAATCCGCCCATTGCGGAGTCAATTCCTTGGTGGCGGATATGTACCCGATAGGCGCATCAAACCAAACGTACAACACTTTTCCCTCCGCGCCGGGTAGCGGAACTTTCACGCCCCAATTGCTGTCGCGCGTCATGGCGCGGGACTGCAGTCCATTGTCGAGCCAGCTTTTACACTGACCATACACGTTGTTTTTCCAGTCGGAGTGCTCTTCCAGAATCCATTGCTTCAGCCAGGGTTCATATTGTTGCAGTGGAAAATACCAATGTTTTGTTTTCCTTTTTACGGGAATCGCATCGCTGAGTGTACTCCGGGGATTGATCAATTGTTCGGGGCTCAGCGAAGATCCGCAATTTTCGCACTGGTCTCCATAGGCCGAGGGATTGCCGCAAATGGGGCAGGTTCCTGTAATATACCGGTCGGCCAGGAAAGTGTTTGCTTTTTCATCGAAATATTGTTCGGTCTCCTTTTCTTCAAATAAACCATCGTCGTACAATTTTTTGAAAAAAGCTGCCGAGGTTTCGTGGTGGATTTTGTGGCTGGTGCGCGAATAGATGTCAAATGAAATATTCATCTGCTCCAGGCTTTCCTTGATCAGCGCATGGTATTTGTCAACAACCTGTTGAGGGCTGATGCCTTCTTTCATCGCACGGATCGTGATGGGCACACCGTGTT
>DATHGW010000429.1:0-6894 GCA_035317445.1 Puia sp. | reverse complement strand
CCGGCATTTGCGCGCGTTCCTCGGCGCAACCCGCCCACCCGTTTGACATAGTGATCGATGAACTGTTCCCCGATCCCAGTCCGGTTCTTGGCCTGCCGGAACAGGAATTTCTGGAATTAAAAAATGTTTCTTCCACCAGTGTTGATTTACGCGGCTGGCGGATTACCGATGGCTCCGCGACGGCAACGGTGAAATTAAGTTTCCTTCTGCAACCCGATAGTTTTGTGCTGATTTGTTCCACAGCCGCGGCCAGCCTCTTTTCCCCTTTTGGATCTGTCATCGGTGTTTCGGGGTTTCCTGCTTTAAGTAATGACGGCAAAACCATTTACCTGCAATCTCCGGAAGGGCTTATCATCCATTCCCTGGCATACGACAAAAGCTGGTATGGCAACGACATCAAAAGCCAGGGTGGCTGGACCCTGGAAATGATCGACACCCATAATCCCTGTGCTGGCGCTTCCAATTGGAAGGCCTCTACCGACAGCCGGGGCGGGACGCCCGGAAAAATCAATTCCATAGATGGAGTGAACAGGGATCAGCAAGGACCTGTATTGCTTAGAACATATACTTTGGACAGCCTGAACATTGTTGCTGTATTCGATGAGCCGCTCGACAGTGTCAGTGCATCCGATCCGTCTAATTACCAGCTTGAGTCAATAGGCTTTCCCCAATCTGCAAATCCAATCGGTCCGCTGTTTACAGAGGTCAGGTTGCAATGGTCGGTCCGGCTGGAGCCACGGCATGTCTATCATTTGACTGTCAGCAATAGCAGGGATTGTGCCGGCAATGCAACCGGGCCAGGCAATATAGTACCTGCCGGAGTTCCCGAGGCCACAGCGGCAAATGATCTTGTGATCAATGAAATACTCTTCAATCCGCCTACTAACGGATATGACTACCTGGAATTATATAACCGGAGTGACAAAATAATTGATGCACAGCATTTGTACGTTTCAGCCAGGGATCCGGCGGGCGCACTTCGATCACCCGTTGCAGTCAGTTCCGTTCCTATGCTGATCTTTCCCGGAGAATTTGATGTCATCACGGAAAACAGCAGATGGGTGGAACAAAATTACCTGGTGAAACAGCCTGGTCAATTGATAGAACTGTCTTCATTGCCATCCCTGCCAGATGACCAGGGAGACGTCGTTTTGCTCAATGAAGAAGGAGTCATTGTAGATGAATTGGCCTATGACCACAAATGGCATTTTGCCCTATTGGACCGGGAGGACGGCATTGCCCTCGAAAGACTGGACTGCAATAAACCGACCCAGGACCCGGGTAATTGGACGTCCGCCGCCTCCACTGCAGGATTTGGCACGCCCACCTATCAGAATTCCGAGCGAAAAACAGACCAGCAATTAAAAGGAGATATAACGATTGAGCCCAGGCTATTTTCACCCGACCATGACGGCTATGAAGATTTTACCTATGTTAACTATAAAGTCCCTTCCACGGGCTATGTGGCCAACATTACGCTTTTCGATGCAGCCGGCCGGCCTGTACGTTGGCTTGCAAAAAACGCAACATTGACGACCGCTGGCAATTTCCGCTGGGACGGGCTCGACGAATTTCAACACAAGCTGCCCACCGGAATTTATATTGTGCTCACGGAGATTTACAATCTGAATGGAGCGGTTCGAAAATTTAAGAATACGGTGACCCTGGTGAATGTGAAAAGATGAGCGGTTGCTATACCAGCTTAATATCGAAATTCACCAATTGAACAAACTGCTGGATCCTTTGATCAATATCTGCCCGGGTAATTTCTTTCAATCTTTCCGTGCCGAATTTTTCAACGCAAAAAGAAGCCAGTGCTGACCCGACGATGATGCCCGTTTTCATATTTTCAAAGGAGATGTCTTTTGTTTTGGCAATATGACCCACAAATCCTCCGGCAAAAGTATCGCCGGCTCCCGTTGGATCAAAGACTTCCTCCAGCGGCAGGGCGGGGGCGAAGAAGACCTGGTTATCATAAAACAGCAATGCGCCATGCTCGCCCTTTTTGATGATCAGGTATTTCGGACCCATCTGCATAATGATCCTGGCCGCCTTGACCAGCGAAAACTGTCCGCTGAGCTGGCGCGCTTCGCTGTCGTTGACCATCAGCACGTCAACCATCTTCAGCAGTTGCTTCAGGTCATCCAGTGCGCTTTCCATCCAGAAATTCATGGTATCCATCACGATCAGCTTGGGTCGTTTGTGAAGCTGGTTGATCACGTCGATCTGTATTCGCGGCATCAGGTTACCCAACATCAGGAATTCACTTCCCTGGTAACTGTCGGGCACAACCGGATTGAAATCAGCCAGTACGTTCAGGTCCGTGACAAGGGTATCACGTGTATTCATGTCGAGGTGGTAACGACCGCTCCAGAAAAATGATTTCTTATCAGGTACGATTTTAACGCCTTCCAGGCTCACGCCGCGGCGGGTCAGTTCATCCATTTCTTCCTTTGCAAAATCATAGCCCACGATGGAGATCTGGTTAATGGGCTTCACGAAATGAGATGCTGCATAAGCAACATAGGTGGCCGATCCCCCTACGATCTTATCCGTCTTTCCAAAAGGCGTTTCAATGGCATCATAGGCCATGGTACCGACTGCGATCAATGACATAAAAAAAATTGTTATAAGTCCCTGAAAAATAACGAATGATCTCCCCCAACAGGGTTTTGGGCCAAACGGTGCAAACCTACATGAATTTTCGGAGGCGGGCAAGGCATGGTCAGACATAAGGGCCGCGCAGTTGGCTCGAACCTTGTGTCAACCTTGTGTCAACCTTGTGTCAACCTTGTGTGCTGTTGTGTCAAACAGGCCTTTTCCGCTTGAAAAGCACAACATCCACACAACAGCACACAAGGATGGCACAAGGTTGGTACATGGATAAGGGGGCTTAGGCGTTAATTATCAAACAAGTACAATTGATTTGGTAAAACAGCGTCAGGTTTCCAATGTCGTAAAGGATTGATATACATTTTCATTTACATCAATAAATTGATTAATTTAATCAACTCTATTGAACCCATCAACTTATCAACCAATCAACTTGTCAACTTAAATATCTTTAGTAAGGTCCTAAAGGCTATACAAGGGTAAAAGCTAAATTTGATAAGAGATTTCGATTTCAACGATTCGTCCTACCGGACACGGAGAAAAAAATAAAGATTGGAAAAGTAATAAATTATAATACTTTAAAACCATAAGTATGAAGGAGAATAAATTAGTCTATGCCGTTTTAAAGTCATTGGTATGCATGGCTATTATGTTTGTAATAGGATATTTGGGTTACCATTATCCGGATGTAATGATATGGGTAATTTGTATTGGTGTTTTTTCTGCGTTTTCCTGGTATTTCTATAAAAAAGATCGTGAAGATTAAAGCAATAAAATGAACCATACTAACAAGTTGGAAGATTTCAAAATAAATGTAAAAATTAAACTGGCAGCATTATGGACATCGGTAATGTTCTGTTACATATATGAAGATTATTTTGAATTATATGTTCCAAAAAAGCTTGAGCGCATAATTAGTGGTGACGGTTTACTAAATACCCCAATGAAGTTATTTTCTGCATCATTTGTATTGATAATACCTGCATTGATGATTTTTTTGTCAATAGTGTTAATGCCTAAATTAAGCCGTTTGCTCAATATAATATTTGGTACATTATACACTGCATTAATGTTGTGGATCGCATCAAACTATTCGGATAGATGGCTAACATTTGCTTTATCTTTTGCAATTGTTGAAAGTATAATTACTGCGATAATTGTTTGGTATGCGTGGAAATGGCCCAGGCAGCGTCAGTTAAACCTATAACATCAATTCATTGTTTTTTTGTCGCTGTGTCCCAACTGGTATATAGTTGCCACATTTTTTAGCTAACACCCGTTAGTTTATATTTGCACATTATGGCCAAGATCCGGGGCAGGAAAAACAGCAGTAAGAAGGATATCATCATTGAGAAAGCATCCAAACTATTCCGCGAGAAGGGATTTGGAGCAGCATCGATGCGCGATCTCGCGGAGCATGTGGGAGTGGAAGCGGCCAGCCTGTACAATCATATCCAATCGAAATCGGAGATCTTGCAGGCCATTTGTTTTAAGGTTGCCAATGAATTCATTTCACATCTCGATGCCGTAGAAGCGAGCGCCCAACCAACCCTGCAAAAAATGGAGATGATCATCCGGTTTCACATCAGGATGATGCTGGACAAATACGAATTTGTATACATTTCCGATCATGAGTGGCGGCACCTGCCCGAACCATATCTTTCTAACTTCCTGAATCAGCGCAGAAGCTACCGGAAAAGCCTGAGCGATATCATTGAAAGGGGAATCGCTAACGGCGAAATCAAAACGATGGAACCATATGTAACCGTATTGACCATTTTATCCGCTATCAGCGGTATTGAGTCCTGGCAAAGGTCAAGGAAACAGATCAGCGCGGAAACACTGGAATCCAATATGGTGAGGTATTTGATTGATGGACTGAAGAGATGAGTCCGGAGTCGCGCCCGCGTATTGTCATTCCGATCCGCCGCAGGCGGGGAGGAATCTGCAGAGAAAACAAGTCGTTTACGTATAAACAAACTAAGTGGCCACACATTTTCGGGCTTTGAAAATAAAGGATATCCGCAAAGAGACCGCAGACTGCGTATCTGTTGCTTTTGACATTCCGGAAGAATGGAAACCGGAATTTCAATTCAGTCATGGACAAAATATCACGGTGCGGACCAAACTGGGTGGTGAGGAATTGCGGCGCTCCTATTCTATTTGCAGCAGTCCGCTCGAGAATGAATTGAGGATCGCTGTCAAGCAAATTCCTGCAGGCAGGTTTTCAACGCATGCCAACCAGGAGCTGATCGTGGGCAATCTGCTCGATGTTATGGCCCCTACCGGGAAATTTTTTACCAAATTGTCTTCCGGCCACGCTAAAAACTATCTGGCGTTCGCAGCAGGCAGTGGTATTACTCCGGTCATTTCGATCATCAAGGCAACATTGGCCACGGAGCCGCAAAGCCATTTCACCCTCATCTATGGCAATCGCGACCGGCATTCCATCATATTCAGGGAAGAACTGGAAGGTTTAAAAAACAGGTATCTCAGCCGTTTCATGATCCATCATCTGTTAAGCCGGGAAAAAACGGACGTGCCCATTAACCAAGGAAGGATCGACGCGGCAAAATGCGATGAGCTTTTTGAGAAACTGATCGACCCGCGCTGGATGGATGAGATTTTCATTTGCGGTCCCGAATCCATGATCTTTTCCGTCAGGCAAGCCCTGGAACTGCAGGGCATAGCAAAAGAGAAAATCCATTTTGAATTGTTCACTGTACCCGGACAAACACAAACGGCATCAAACAAGATAAATATTGGCGAAAAAAAGCATGATGCCCAAAAAAGTCGCATCAGCATTAAAGTGGATGGCATCTCCAGCGAATTCGACCTGGCCTACGAAGGAGACAGTATCCTGGATGCGGCATTGAAACAGGGAGCAGACCTTCCTTATGCCTGCAAAGGAGGTGTATGCGCTTCCTGTCGTGCAAGGCTTATAGAAGGCGAAGTGGATATGACCACGAACTATGCCTTGGAAGCAGATGAACTGGCCGCAGGATTTATTCTTACTTGTCAGTCGCACCCAAGAACGGAGCTGGTTAAAGTAGATTTTGACAGCAAATAGTTTTTTTGCAGCACTGAATCAATAAATCTTGTCTTTGTATTGTTTAAAAGGTTTGGATAATTTTACACAGGAGCATCCAGCCTCGCTAAACGATTGCGCCAGATGAAAAAAGACAATTACTCTTCAGATCCTTTCATACCCGCCATGCTACAACAGGTTGCGGCAGGGGACCAGGCTGCGTTTAGGAAGATATATGGCTTTTACTTTAAACGCCTATACCATTTTGCTTTTGCCTTCGTGAAAACGAAAGAAACAGCTGAAGAAATTGCGGAAGACGTGTTTATCCGGATCTGGCAACAAAGGACTGGTCTTGGGTCCATTCGAAATCTAAAAGTCTATCTATATACGGCCACCAAAAACGCAGCCCTCAATTATCTCTCCAGGAAGGCAAGGGAAAACATCACTGAACCCTTTGACCATATCCATATCGCGATGATCTCCCCAGGGCTCAGCCCGGAACAGATCCTGGTCACCAGCGAAATGTACAAAAAAGTGCAGGAGGCCGTTGAAGCCCTGCCGCCTCGTTGCAAAATGATCTTCAAACTGATCCGGGAAGACAACCTGAAATATAAAGAAGTGTCGGAGATCCTGAATATTTCAGTAAACACGATCGATGCCCAGATGGCCATCGCCGTGAAACGAATAGCCGCGGCACTGCATATCGACCTCCGGTTGAACCGCAGGTCTGAAGTCAAATAATATTTTTGCCCTCCCCTTAGTAGATCATCTTCTTTTTATTGTCTTAGATTAAAACCAGCCTGCTGTATATGCCCAACAACCGCCTGTGGTTATTGTTTGCCCGTCGATTATCCGGCGAAGCCTCCCCCGAAGAGTCTGCCGAACTGCAGGCCCTGTTACAAGAACACCCGGATAATCAATACCTGCTGGACTTTCTCAACAACTATTTTGACCTTGCTCCCGCCGACCTGGATGATGATGAGGTGGAAGACGTCTATTTTGAAGAAAGATTCAAAAAGATCATTACCAGTGGCAATGAAGCGGAGCCATCGATCGAAGAGCTTCCTTCTGTAGTGTCAGGAAAGTTTAGCATAAAGAAATTCTTCTACTATGCGGCTGCCGTTTCGGGGATCAGCCTGATGAGCTGGCTGACTTATCACATGCTTAAACCTACCCGCCAGCCCGAAAACAAATTGCTCAAAATAAGTGAAGTTGTTGCCAAACCGGGCGCACGCACAAGGCTGGTGTTGCCA
>DATHGW010000428.1:0-2815 GCA_035317445.1 Puia sp. | reverse complement strand
TCCCTGCCGCTTATTTTTGATCCAAATGTAGCTTCCATATCAGATCCTTCGGCACCTTTTAGACTTGCTGGAGCACGTAATGTAAAGTACTATCCGGAAGCAGGAACTGCTGGTAATCAAAGTAATGATATGGTTTTGTTCAGGTTGGGAGATGCATACCTCACGAGGGCCGAAGCTTCTTTTCGAAATGCTGATCTCGCGGGTGCACTTGCCGACGTCAACCTTTTAAGGGAACGTGCTTATGGAGATGCAACACATAATTGGACGCTCGCCAATGTAACGGCAGCTAATTTATATGCGGAACGTCAACGGGAAATGGCCTGGGAGTGCTGGAGCAGACAGGATGCCATCCGGTTCGGTGTTTTTGGAAATGCCCGTAATCCGGCTAAGGTTGCCGACGGAGACACGCATTGGCAGATATTCCCGATCCCGGCGCCGCAGATTATCTCTAATCCTAATCTGCAACAAAATCCAGGCTATTAATTAGAGATCAGTACGATATTATTCACTATTTTTATTTCAGGAGCAGTTATATCTTAACTGCTTTTGTTTTATTGGTCAATACCGAAATTGTTTTGACATGTTTACCTTCTTCTTTCGGTTATGTACATTCCTTGCCCTGAGCCTTTTGTTTTCCTGCAACCGCAGTAATAAAGCGGAACCCGCCGTGATCGCCGTGACAAATCCTTTATTCCAACTACTATCTGCCGATCAAACCGGCATAGATTTCAATAACACGGTGATTGATACCCGGACTTTCAATGTTTTCAAATATCGCAATTTCTATAATGGAGGCGGGGTTGCTATTGGCGACATTAACAATGATGGCCGGCCGGATGTGTTTTTTACAGCCAACCAGGGCAAAAACAGGCTCTATCTCAATAAAGGCGATTGGAAGTTTGAAGATATCACCGATAAAGCAGGTGTTGCGGGGATCCACAAATGGCATACCGGCGTTACCATGGCCGATGTGAACGGAGATGGCTGGCTGGATATCTATGTTTGTAATAGCGGAGAGATTGAAGGCGATGACAGGGCCAATGAATTATATATTAACCAAAAAGACGGCACTTTTAAGGAAGAAGCAAAGTTATACGGATTAGACAATAAGGGTCTCGGCACCCAGGCAGTTTTTTTTGACTTCGATCATGACGGCGATCTGGACTGCTTTGTTTTGAATAACAGTTACAGGCCCATCGAAAGCTTTGGCTACAATCGCTTGCTCAGGGATAAGCGGGATCCCCAAAATGGCGATAAATTATATCGAAACGATCATGGGAAATTTGTAGACATCAGTGAGAAGGCGGGCATTTATGGAAGTGAAATCGGGTTTGGCCTTGGCGTTACCGTCGGGGATCTGAATAATGATGGTTGGGATGATATGTATGTATCGAATGACTTTTTCGAAAGGGATTATCTCTACATCAATCAACGGAACGGCAGTTTCAAGGAGGTCATTACCGAAGCAACCGGCCATATCAGCCTGTCCTCTATGGGATCTGATATGATCGACATCAACAACGATGGGCTGCTCGATGTGTTCACTACAGATATGCTGCCTGAATCAGATTTCAGATTAAAAACGACCACCCGGTTTGATGATTATGATGTTCATAATGCTAAATTGAAAAATGATTTTCACCATCAGTTTACCAGTAACTGTCTTCAATTGAATAATGGCGATGGAACCTTCAGCGAGATTGCTCAGTTTGCTGGTATTGATGCAACCGACTGGAGCTGGGGTGCGCTCGGCTTCGATTTCAACAACGATGGATGGAAGGACCTTTTCGTGAGTAACGGAATCAGCAAAGACATTATTGACCAGGACTTTCTGGACTACTTCAGCAGTGATATGCTCCTGAGCCAGATGAAAAAAGGTATGGTTAACTACAAAGAGCTATTAGATAAAATTACTTCGACGCCTATTTCAAACTATGGCTTTATTAACCAGGGTAACCTGACTTTTAAAAATAAATCCACTGAATTGGGCCTTGCCAAACCAAGCTTCAGTAATGGCGCAGCCTATGGCGACCTTGATGGAGACGGAGATCTGGATTTGGTCGTGAACAATGAAAACATGCAGGCATTTGTTTACCGTAATATGAGTTCTGAAAACCTGCACGCACATTTTCTTAAAGTAAAATTGAACGGCGCGTCCCCGAACACCCTCGGTATCGGCTCGCGTGTAACAATTTATACCCAGGGCATGCAACAGGTATTGGAGCAGCAGCCAAGCCGGGGTTTTGAAAGCAGTGTTGATCCCGTACTGAATTTCGGAACAGGACAATACCTGAAGATCGACAGCCTTATCGTGCGGTGGCCTAACCTGAAAATGCAGGTACTTAGAAACCTGAATACGGATACTTCCATTACCCTTAAACAAGCAGATGCAAAATTGTTGTGGGTAATGCCTGCCAGAAAAGCCACCGGCTTGTATGAAGACATAACCAGATCAACCTTGCAGGGAAATATTTACAGTAAGGAAAATAATTACAACGATTTTGACAGGGAGCACCTTATACCTAAAATGCTCTCGACTGAAGGTCCCAAAGTAGCCATAGGCGATGTCAACGGGGATGGCCTGGCCGACTTTTTTGTGGGCGCGGCGAAAAATGATACGGCCAAGATGTTTATACAACAAGCGGGCGGAAACTTCATTCAAAAACAGGAATTTGTTTTTGATCAGGACAAGGATTACGAAGATGTCGGCGCAGTTTTTTTTGATTCCGATGGCGATGGGGATCTTGACCTGGTTGTCGCTTCCGGCGGAAATGAAGACCAGGCGGGTTCGCCCTCTTTGTACGTTAGATTATAC
>DATHGW010000427.1:0-6953 GCA_035317445.1 Puia sp. | reverse complement strand
TGTTTGAAAACCATGCCAAGGTCGATTTCTCCTTTCATCCCTTGTCGCTTCTCGAAAATATGGTCAGCACAAAGAAACTGAATCAGACCTATGATGCGGGCTACCAGGTATTGCTTGACAAAGACGGGATCACGGGACAATTGCCAAAACCATCCTTTCAGGCATACCGCATCGCAAGACCCACAGAGCATGAGTTTGAGAACTGCCAGAATGAATTCTGGTTTGAATCTTATCATGTTGCGAAATATATCATGCGATTTGATCTGTGGGCCGCAAAGATCCGTGATCATGACATGAAGAAATGGTTGCTGGCCATGCTCGAATGGAATGCCGCCACAAGGTCTAATTTCACGCTAAGCATTAAACGAGAGGGAAAATACATCAGCGACTGGATCCATCCTGCTTATAAATCCAGGATGGGCGCCTGTTTTGCAGGCTGGGATGCATTGGCTCAACACAGCGCACTGATGGCAAGCCTGGACCTCTTCAGAACGGTTGCAAAAGAAACCGCTTCACTACTTGACTATGCTTACAAAGAAAAGCCTGATCAAAACCTGTCAAATTATATTGCCACACTAATACCATACACCGATGGACAATCCCCGCTCTAAAGCATCTGAGATCATCGATGCCATGATGGAAAAAGATTATTTCAGCCAGTGGCTGGGGATTGAACGTTTGGAGGAGAGAGAAGGTTTTTGCAAATTAAGAATGACCATCCGGAAAGAAATGTGCAATGGCTTTGGTATTGCACATGGAGGCATCCCTTTTTCTTTTGCTGACAGTGCATTGGCTTTTGCTTCGAATAGCCACGGCAGACATGCCGTTTCCATGGAATCATCCATCGCGCATATCGAACCCTTAAGGATAGGAGAGATCATTGTCGCCACTGCAGAAGAATTGCATGCAGGTCAGCGTATCGGTCATTATAAAGTGGATGTGAAAAAGGAAAATGGGGTCCTCGTCGCCTTGTTTAAAGGGACCGTATTTATTAAATCCTAGATTGATCAGATAGCGCTGTCCAATGCCTTGTGGTTTTGAATATCATAGCTTCTTGCACTGTTCTTGATGGCAAGAACGGGCGCTTGATTGCTATACATTTTCTTTTCCAGGTCAACAAATTCCTTCTGCAGGTCCAGGATCTCTGCATGGTTAGCAACCATTTCTTTTCGCAATTCGCTGATCTTAGCTTGTTTCTTCTTTAATTGGCGGCTTCTCAGGCTGTATCCGATAAATCCGGCCGCCATCATAGCGATGGTCAGGGTTAAAAGATTAATAGGAAGCTCTACGAAAAACATATTCAAAGGGTTTAAGGTTTAAACGTATAATTCAAATACAAATTATATGATGCTCATTTGTTAACGATCCGTTGGCCGGGCATCATTTGATGATCTGTTCAATCCTGGTCAGTTTTCCGTCGCTGCTCATTCCTTCTATCACTACCCGGAATTTATTGCTCATGTCATTGTTATAAAAACTAAGCTTGATTTTCTTGTGATCCTTATCCAAAATGACCCTGGGATTCCAGTACAACGTGGAACGGAAATCGCTGGTCAGATCGTCTTCGGGCCTTCCGGTGTATTGGGGCACGTAAAATTCTTTCGCCGGCGTATATCCTTTGATCACGGCAAAACCCGTCTTATTGTTGATGATATTGTTCTGGTCAAGTGATTGCCTGGATGTGATGGCCAAAGTCTGAAGTTCTTTCGGACTGTTTTTCTGCAGGAATTTCAGAAAAAGAACTTCTTTCATGGTGATTTGTTTCAGGTCATCCATAGTGACCGGACTTCCATCGAGCAGGAGATTTACATTGTATTTCAGTGCTGCTGCAGCGGGCTGGGCTGGGGTATTTTTTAAGGAGGCAAATTTATTGTCTTCACCAGCGCCTTCCGCTTCCTTAACGCCATAAGGAAATTTCATTCCAGGGAAATTGCCTTCGAGATAATGAGCGGCCGTTTCAGAAGTACTTTTCAGGGAATCGACTTTTACATGTGGAGAAACCACATAGTCCATTCCACGTGCCTGTCTGGAATAATTTTTCAGTTCTGCCAGTAAACCATTGATCTCCTTCTCTAAGATCACATCCGGCACCTTGCTCCACTGAAAATTGGGGTCAGCGGCCGCGGTAGCCTGGACTGCCTCGGTCAGTAAGCTGGTCCTGAAATTTATTTCTGAGCCTGATCCCAGACGGGAAGCATGGTTCATTCGGTAAACGATCTGTACAGAATCATAAAAGAACATGCCTTTCTGCATGAAACTGCCATCCGTCCCGACCGGCAGGGAAAGGATATTTTTTTTGCGATCCTTTGTGATCAGTAACAGGGCAATGGAGTCTGTATTATCAAAGCGGATATTCGGACCTGTTATCTGGCCATTAAACACCATGAATTCTCGGTCAGGGGCATAAGAAAGGGCGGGCAGTTTCCCCGCAATGACGTCTTCCCATGCAAACCGTCTCCATCCATGGGTGCGCATCACCAGGTCAAGATACAGCCTGGTGCTGTCGTTATTACTCGAAAAATAATAGGCCGGATTGGTGATATTTCCACGGATATCATTACTTAGTAAAAAATCTGATATAATGTTGTTAGCGCTGTCTGAATTGAGTCCGCCATCTGTTACTGCAACAGAAAGGTTAGCGGTAAAACCATAAGGGATCTCGATGGAGATTTCATTCTTTCCTTTTTTGCTGAAATTCATCTGTTCGCTGCGCAGCTGGGAGGTAAAGGTGAAAGCCTGGTTATTCACAAAGATCACCCTTTCGGCGATGGGTGTCATGTTGGCGTCAAAAACCGTCACCTGCATCACGCCGCTGCCCATTTTTTCGGTATTGATCGTTCCATCGGCCAGGGGCTTAGCCTGCAGATCAATGGCTGATTTGGAAACCACTTTTGATTCGTAAGTACTGATGATGGTAAGCGATTTCAAATTATCACCGGCGATTTCTGTGCGCTCCGCCTGGTAATGAATAGAATTGTCAGCGTCCGGCCTCATCCTGATCACGACACCGGATGCTTTGCTTTTTGGCAATTCCGTGACATGCGTTCCGCCAAATTCGTCCTTCCATAAGGCGGTATATTTTTCATTGAGGACAGGTTGTAACCAGAAACTTCCCATACCATCGTGGCTGGTGGCAAAGGAATCGACTATCTCATATGCACCGTTTTTGATGACGCCCTTAATATTAACCGGCCTGCCATGCTGGTCGGTTGCTTCAAAACCAACCATCGAGTTGAGTCCGTTAATCAGGTCTCCGCCTTCAGGGAAGAACTGGACGTTGGTCAAGTGTTTATCCTGAGACACGATGGTTCCATCCCAGGGCGAGAGTACGGGTATATTCTTATTGAACAGGAAGACGCTGTCAAAATTCAGCATCCACTGCGTATAGGACTTAACATGAATAGCGCCGCCCCTGAAATCAACGGGCAACACAAAGGAGGTGGTAGAAGTCGACTCTAATACCGGCGATACGCTATGCAACAGTAAGTTGCCATCAGCATCGGTCCAGTCAAAATAAATGTTTTTGCTGCGTTCAGAAGGTTTTGACCCTTCCATGAGATAGGCCTTGAGCCAAATCGTTTCTCCGGGTAAATAAGCGTCCTTGTCAAAATGGATATGTAGCTTCTCTTGCTGATATTGCTCAGCATACGTTTTGATGGTCGCATCCAGGGATGTTGATTGAGCGCTTCCCAGGAGGGAAGAACAGATCAGGGGAACCAACAAAAAACGTTTTTTCATGACGGTAGGATTTGGATAAACCGGCAAACCGGGGGATTATACACTAAACTGAATCAATAAAGGGACAGAAGTTTACACTACTGGCCCTTTATTGTCAAAAATCTTATATTTACTCTGGTCTTCTATATTCGCTATCCATTGATCACTGACGACTCAGAAAGATATTTCTTGCTTGGATAATATACAAACATCAAACTACCATTTTTTATTGTACGGATGATCTTAGGATTTACATCATTAGGGATAACTGAACAACCCAGGCTTCTTCCCATTTCACCGTTATTCTTCAAATAATCGGTTCCGATATAGTCAGCACCATGCAATACGATGTTTCTCCTGGAAGCGAGGTCATTATACCCTTTTTCGAGTCCGTTGACTTTCAAAGAAAGACCGTTTCTGCCTTTATAAGCCTTAGTCGTGGTAAAAAAACCAAGACTGCTTTTGAAAGATTCGGGCCTGTTAGAGAAAGAAGTAGCATATTCAACACCAGAGTTCATACCGTGAGCAACATAGGTCTGGTACAGTATCTTTTTGTTCTTAACGTCGATTACATATAAACGTTTGCGGCGGGAAGACTGCGTAAAGTCACAAATCGACAACACGTTTGTTTTTTTCAGCAGGCCTTTCTTAACCAGGTTATGATAACCCCTCCAGGCATATTCAAAAGCTTTCTGGTTCAAACCAGACCTATTTAATTTCATAGAAGCATAAAACAAAGTAGCCTCTTTTACCACCATCTTCACTTCAAATGCTTTCTTAGCGGCTGCATCGGCAAACGCAGTACTATTGTTTTCAACAGCGGCTGTTGTAACAGGCGTATTTGTTTCGGCGGCAGCAGCAGCGGCAACCACAGCAACACCGGCGCTGTAATGAACAGTCGTTTTATTATACTCCGGCGTAGTCGTATTAATAGGTGATGTATAAAATGGAGCCGAAATCGCGGCGGTCGCTACCATCGGATTAGCGTTCTTATGACTTCCGGAGATTAAAACCGGTGAAGTGATGACCAGTAAAGACACACTACTGGTAGATACGAGTTTAGACAACGTTTTCATAACGAAAGATTTAAGTTTTCAAAAGGTCGATTCAACTTCTTCTATTATCAACAATTATATGGATACTCTTAGACGCAATAACGGTGCTCTTTCAAATGTTATTGTGCAACTTAGGACAGCGCGAGGCTTGATAAGTGGGTACACAAAGATTGACATTGTTTTCATCCGGTCCTAGCTTTTTTCGATGAACCGTTCGACGAATGGAAAAGCTAAGGGTTACTTGTCTGACAGCATTTAAAAGAACTGATAGGTAATTTCAATTGGCATACCAAAAAAATAAAATGAAGACGCGATCGTGCACGACCCGTATGGGATGTTAAGGGTCAATACCTTAAAGAAGCGTTGGGAAATAAATTTTTTTTACAGAGAATGCACGCTGGTGCTGGTTTTTTCCCGCAGAAGGAATTTTTTTCCGGAAACAGGAATTGATGCGATCAATAATCAATCCTGGCTTCCTGATTTGTTGACAACTTGTTTGGATTCCACCATACCTTTAATATCGTCCAGCTTTTCATGCACTCTTTTCAACTCCCTTACCAGCACCCAAAATTGATTCTGACCGTCTTCGCTGGCCAGGGTATTCGCGTTTTCATTCAAAGGATAAGAAGACCGCTTTGACCTGCCGGACTCAGGCAAGGACTGTTTATCGCCGGAAAGCCGGTCCATGGTCTCCAGGTCAGAGGCGACAAGATCTTCTAAACTCACCCCAAAATATTGTGTAAGTATAGTCAGTTCCCTGATACCTGGTTCGCTGACTGCATTTTCCCAGTTACCGATCGTGTTTTGCTTTTTATTCACCAATTTGGACAATTCCGACTGGTTTTGGCCCTTTTTTTTCCTTAAATACCGTAGGTTTTTGGGGAAGAAGTTCATTTTTTTAAGTTAAACTAAAAAAGTTTAAGTCAATAAATTGGATTTTACCTATATTCTTGATGTAAATTACATGGTAAACCCTTGAACGTCCATTAAAGGTAAAAAGAAAACAATCTACAAAGCGCATAATGGGCATTTTAGGGTTAAAATACCCTATTGCGCGGTCGGCTACGCTAACCAATCTTTTGCGCCTGGCGGCGCATGGAGTAAGCACTTGCTATCTTAAACGATTGACTATGAACTTCTTTACCCGCCATAAGGCCTTCTTTGATCAGCCCATTCGCCTGGAACGAGAAGAAATAGCACAGCCCGAAGCCGTTATGCAGGCCTTTTGCGGTGCTTACCACTTACATGAAACCCGCCAGCGTCTTTGGGATTTGCTGGAAACAGCACTAACCTCAGAAAATACCCCCTTCCAGGATGCCGAGGCAAGAACTAACATCATGCTTTTTTACAACCAACTGGAAGAACTATTAGAGGCGGTTTATATCAGGAGTCAATCAACACAAACATCGCATCAATCATCCGGCTGCCATGATGGACGAATGTCAAAGATTCCGAAGGCTCAATAACTTCTATAATACTGTGGTTAGATAAGGATGCTTCCATCCAGTCATGCAGTGCATTTTTCCACTCCGCAATTTCCTTATAATGGAAACATTCTTCCAGGATCCTGGATGGATTAAGCATTTCGTCCAAAGATAAGGTTAGCGGATATTCAAGCCATTTTTCGAGGTTTTTCCTTCTTTTTGAGTCATTTTTGGTTCTTTTTTGCTGTTTTTTGGCCAATTTCAACAAAAGGCCGATTTCCAGTAAAATCTCAATTCTTTCAATAAAAAAGACTGTATTAGCAGGACGTTTACTTATTTCCCGGTATTCTTTAGACAGGGCAGCCTCACAGATTTTCCTAAAATGTTGTTGAATGACTGCCCGGTCGACCGGCTCAAAATGTTTTCTGAGCACCTTTAATGGATCCAGCTCAAAAGGATCGCCTTTATACAATAAAACAAGCCTGTTGATATAATATTGATTATCTGACGACATATATGATTTTTATATAATTCGAGAATATCCGGGAAAGGCGGTAAGGATTCGCCCTTTGCCGTTTGTAATGATGCAATAGAAACAAGTGGCAAAGCCATATTTGTCATATCCGACCATTCTTCCGGCATTGACGATCCGCTGCAGATGGCTACTTCCCGGGATAGGCAGGACGGGTTCGCCACTAGCAGTGCTCAAACAGGATAGGATCTCACCCACCGGTATGCAGAAACAGCTGATCCCCGG
>DATHGW010000426.1:0-5607 GCA_035317445.1 Puia sp. | reverse complement strand
TGTGCTGTTCAAGGAAATCATTCAGACCAATCTCCTCGGTGACCATGCTCTTGCTTTTCACAATGCTCTTACAGTTCTTTTCCCTGCAGATGGCCAGTATTTCATCCAATGCCTGTTGGGCATCTTCTGCCCAGATCACCGTGCCGCCTCTTTTATTAAAAGCAGCTTCAAAATTCTCCAGCTGGGTGTCGAGCGCTTCGATCGCCTTCCACTTGATATTTTTAGCACGTTCGCGCACGAGGTTTACATCTTCAAATTGTTGCTTACCCGCCGGCACCACGGCATTGTACTTGCCAATATTGTAGTTGATCTTTTTGCGATGTTCCAGATCGGCAGCCTTCTCAGTGCTTTTGGCAATAAAGGAAATCTCGGTTTCTGACATGATTCCTGTTTTATGAACAAACCAGCCTCATTTTGCTTTTTCTAAATGCTCGGCAGTTGCATCCAGCGCGGCATAAAATTCCTCGCCATATTTCCTGACGAGCGCCTCTTTCAAAAATTTATGGACCGGTATTCTTAATTGCCTGCCCAGCACACAGGCCGGATCACACATACCTTCCCTCGGTTCGTAGTTTACGTACTCCTGGTTTCGGTTTTTGCTTTTCTTTGTTTTGATTGGGTACAGGTGGCAACTGATCGGTTTCTTCCAGGTTAATTTTCCATCACGATAAGCCCTTTCAATCCCGCATTTGATGACACCCTGTCTATCCCTTGATCCATAAGCACACATTTTCCCCTGGATAGTTGGCGTAACCCAGCCAAATTCCTGGTCATAATGATAGCGGCCTGTACGGTTAATTTCTTCCAGCCCCTCAGCAGTAAGGTAAGGCTTTACAGTCTCAAATATATCGTTCAGGATGGTGATTTCACTGTCTTCCAGGGGCGCGCCAGCGTCGCCATCTTCACAGCAACCGCCTTTGCACTTGTTCAGGTCACAAACAAATTGCGCCTCAATAACCTCATCACTGATCAGTTTATTATCAATGGCTATCACATGAACTTGTTTTAATATTCAAAGTTAATCAGGATTTACAGAATTATAGAATTGATGGGCACAGTAGTTAAGAATCCTGAAAATTCTGCTCTTATCTGGTCCATCGCAGGCTATTGATGAGATGCCGCATATCTTCTTCCAGGAACCGGTTCACGATGCTCAGCGAATCTTCATTGGGGGTGCTGTCGAAGTACAAGGCCCCGCGCAAAAAATGTTTAACGGAATCACTCACAAAAAACTGTTTGGCCGTGGCGGCGTTGCCACCGACATCAAAAAAAACACCGCTGACACCCAATGGTGTTTTCATGATCGAATCTTCAATAGAAGTGGCTTTAGCCGTATGTTTAAAGGTCAACTTGTAGGCATCCTCTCGTAGTTTGTCGAAATTGTTCGAAGCAATTTGTTTGTAGCTGATATACATCTTTGCATGAAACTGCGGAAAGTCAATATTGATCCAATAAGGATTTTCTGGTTTAGCCTCAAAAAAAGAAGTGTCTTTAACCACATTTGCATACACAGGATATTCGAACGAATAGGGGAAACCCGGTTCATTGAATGACCTATATTGGTGTTCGGGAAAGGCAATCTTGAAATATCCTCTTGGTTTAGGTGTATATACGCTGTTGCAGGATATAACGAGTAAGTATACGGCCAGGAAGAAAAGCAAATATTTATTGTTCAATGTTATTCTTTTAAAATATCACTGGCATGGCAAGAAGTTGTTTACTGGTGCATTTTAATAAGCACCTTCACCTTCTTAATCCTGCTGCGATCCGCTTCTAATATCGTAAATTCAAAGTCACCACAGGGGATAATATCATTGACCCGGGGAATTTCGCCGGCGAGTTCAAGGATCAAGCCGGCAAGGGAATCACTGTCACCCTTTACCTGGTCAAAAGTATCCACCGGCAGGTTCATGGTCTTGCAAACATCATTGATCATCGTTCTGCCCTCAAATATATAGCTACCGTCTTCCTGGATATTATTAGTTGTTTCATCTTCATCAAATTCATCTTTGATGTCACCAATGACTTCTTCCATGATATCTTCCAGCGTAACAATGCCGCTTGTTCCGCCAAATTCATCGACGACAATGGCAAAATGGATGCGGTTGCCCTGAAAATCCTGCAGCAGGTCCCGGATCATTTTATGCTCATGTACAAAATAAGGGGTCCTCAATAAACCATGCCAGTCAAAATGGTCAGGTTCGTTGAGAAAGGGAATGATGTCTTTTGTATGTATCATGCCTGAAATTTCATCCAGGCTTTTTTTGTATACCGGCAGCCTGGAATAATGGAGCTCGACCACTTTCCGCTTCAAATCGCCAAAATTGATGGAATCTGCAATTCCGCTCACATCCAGCCTGGTTTTCATAATTTGTTTCACGGTAATATTGCCGAATTTAATGATGCCGCGCAGAATATTTTTCTCCTCCTCTGTAGCATCATTGTTCGTGGTCAGGTCAATAGCATGATCCAGCTCCTCCAGGCTATAAGCAGCAGATTTCTTACTCCCGAACATTCGTTCCAGTTTTTTTGACTGCTGTACAAGCCAGCTTCCGACCCGTCTGAAAAGAAGCAAAATGATCTCCACAATACCGGCAGTATAGTATGCAAACTGGAGATTATTTTGCGAGGCCCATACTTTCGGCATCACTTCACCAAATAGGATCAGTACGAAACTTACTGTCAGCACTTTAATCACAAATTCAAAAAACCATAAATTTTGCTTGAGGGGAATGATCTGGTCGATCAGGAAATTAGAGACGATGATGATAGCGATATTGATCAGGCTGTTGGCGATCACAAGCGAGGCCAGCAGGTTCCTGGGTTCTTCCAGTAAGTTCACGATCCTTTTCCAGGAAGTATCCTGCTTTGTTTTTAAGATATTGATGTCCTTGTCGGTTAATGAGAAAAAAGCTATTCTCGAGCCTGAAACAATAAAGGACATCACCAGCAAAAACAATATGAGGATGACCAGGATTGTTGTGGCCTGTGCATTGATGATCAGTAAAAGACACGAAAGCAATTCTGAAGAAAAAATATTGTTTAAAGGGTGATCCAAAATAAATGACTTTCGTTAAAGAATGTGACGTTAACCAGACAGGCAGGCCAATGTTAGACCTGCCTGTTCGGTATGCCAGACAAATTTAATAAAATGTTGGTCTTAAAAGGGTAAATCTTCTGAGGGCTCTCCCAAATGAGGCGCTTCCGGATTAGTCACACCCTCTATTCCTTCATGAGACACATGTGGATGACCACCGCCATCGGAGCGTTTGTCCAGCATGATCAGGTTATCACCAACGATCTCTGTTGCAAATTTTTTGTTTCCTTCCTTGTCTTCCCAACTGCGGGTCCGCAATCTCCCTTCAATATAGACCAAGCTTCCTTTATGCAGGTATTTCTGTGCCAATTCTGCCAATCCTCTCCACAAAACCACCGTGTGCCATTCTGTTTGTGAAATCAACTTCCCCGCCCGGTCTTTAAAAGTCTCTGTCGTTGCCAGTGAAAATTTTGCAACCGCAATATTACCTTCCAAAAACTGCACATCCGGGTCTTTTCCTAAATTTCCAATGAGCATCACCCTGTTTACGCCTCGCATAAAATAAAGTTTGAAGTTTACAATACAGGTCCGGCAAATAATTGCTTTTAAAGTTAAAATTTTTCATGCAAAAAATGGCAATTTTTCCCTTACCTGGCCCCAATTAACAGTTTATCAATAATCTAAAACAGTGCCAGCAGGGACTCCCGTAGATAGGTCGCGATCAATCTGGGAAAAGGAAATTGGCTGAGCTGTTTCCGTTTGACCAATTGGTAGTCTTTCAGGGAGGGCACGGGTTGCTCAACCCGTACGCCGATGAATTGACCATGAATGGTTTGATGTGTGAGTTGTTGCTTATATGTTTTTGAAATGCCGGTAACCGTAAATGCGTATTTCCCAAGCAATCCGTGCAGGATGGCCGGAACTTCGATGGATTGTTCGTTGAAGGGGGTATCGCGCTCCCAAAGCACAAATTCGTATAAATCTTCCCAAATATCTTTCTGATTTCTTCGCCTGATATAGACTTCACCTTTTTTGGTTTCAATGACCAGGTAGCAAAACCACCGTTCTTTTCTCTGCAATTTTTTTTTCTTTACCGGCAAAAGATCAACCCAGCCGTTTTGAAAGGCCATGCAATCCGCGGATTGTACACAGGCAGTACAGCCTGGCTGCCTGGGTTTGCAAACGACAGCCCCAAAATCCATGAGGGCCTGATTAAAGATGCCCGGTTGTCTTTTATCAATCAGGGTAAGCGCCAGACTGGTATAAAATTTTTTTTCTGTTGCCGTATTCAGTGCGGTGCTTATTCCAAAATACCTCGCCAGCACCCGGTGCACGTTACCATCCAGCACAGGATAGGGAAGATTAAACGCAAATGATGCAATGGCTGCAGCCGTGTAAGGGCCGATTCCTTTCAATTCACTGATTTCCTCATAGCTCGAAGGAAATTTACCCTTATGGTCCTTTGCGATCTTTTTGGCCGTTTCGATGAGGTTTCTGCAGCGCGAATAGTAGCCCAGGCCCTCCCATAATTTAAAAACCTTCTTCTCAGGCGCCCTGGCCAGGTCCAGAACGGTGGGAAAGGTCTTAATAAATTTTTCGTAATACGTCCAACCCTGTTCTACCCTGGTCTGTTGAAGAATGATTTCGCTCAGCCAAACCCGGTAGGGGTCCTTTTCATTCTTCCAGGGCATCAAACGGGTATTTTGACGTTTATCCCAAGCCAGTAATTTCTTGGTAAAATCGGTCTTCATGCTGTCTCGGAAAACGAATCTGGGGGTTTTTGTTCAAAATTCATAATCAATTATTTATAAAAGAATGGTCAGGCGCCAAAAACGATTATTTTTAGGAAAATCAGGTTTTTTTTGGAAAGAAGTTGTAGTTTAATTTTTTTGTTATATATTTAAAATCAGAAACTTATAAAATTTATACCAATGAGAAAGGCAGACCTTGTTAATCAAATATCGGATAAAACGGGTATACCTAAGGTTGACGTCCTGGTGACGTTGGAAACCATGTTTAAAGAAGTAAAGGAAACCCTTTCCAAAGGAGAAAATATTTATATCCGTGGATTTGGGAGTTTTATAACGAAAAAACGTGCTGCCAAAATAGGCCGTAATATAAAAAAGAATATTGCGGTGCATATTCCTGAACATTATATTCCCTCTTTTAAGCCTGCAAAAGAATTTGTTGCAGAAGTAAAAAAACTGCAGTCGGTCAAAGAAGATCAACCAAACACCGAGGAAGAACTGTAACTTTGCAGCCCTAACGCAATGAAGTGAAGAAACAGCAGTTAATTGTAGCATCGATAGGATTATTGTTATTGGCAGGCCTGTATTTTTTTGGAAATACGGTTTCTGCGAAGAAGATTCAGCCATCCCCACAGGAAGCTAAGCCTTCCACAGAAAAACTGATTGATACAAAAGATATTTTGCAGGCGTCTGAATCAAAACTAGACCCTGGACAATCGGCGTATGTCAACCGGCTAAAGAATTCTGTGGTCAGGGGAGATGTGAAGAGCCAGCAATTAAAGGCATTTCAACAACTGACGAGTTTTTGGAGAGATTCTGTAC
>DATHGW010000425.1:0-4196 GCA_035317445.1 Puia sp. | reverse complement strand
CACCGATTGATCCAGCGGAAATTCTTCGAGGTCGCTCACAAGTTCCTGGGTATTGTTTCCACCAACGCCTACGATCACCGGAACCCTCCCATCCACTTTTTCATAAGTGAATTTGATCAGGGCAATTTTTTCTTCTTTGGAAAGTGTGGGTGTTTCGCCCGTCGTGCCGAGGGTGATAACATATTCCACGCCGCCATGGATCACATGGTCGATCACGCGACCCAACGCGTCGAAGTCGATTTCAAGATCGGAGCCAAAAGGCGTCACCAGCGCCACCCCGGTCCCACGCAATATTTTTCGAAAGTCAGGCATCCCTGCAAAGGTAAAATATTAAATGGAAAATAGCTTCCATTTCTCACGCATCCACTTCATCCCAAAATCCCATCCTGGAGAATTTTTCGATCTTTTTTTCGATGCGGTATTCCGGCGTGAGTTGTTTGAGTTCGTGGATCGCCTCGATGAGTTTGGGTTTGAGCAGGGCCGCGGCTTCGTTATAGTCCCAGTGCGCACCGCCGAGGGGTTCCGGCACAATGGCGTCGATCAGTCCGAAATTATACATATGATTGGGTGTGAGCCGGAGCTCTTCGGCAGCTTTTTCTTTCTGGTCCCAACTGCGCCAGAGGATAGAGCTGCAGTTTTCGGGTGAGATAACAGTATACCAGGAATTTTCCAGCATGAACACCCGATCTCCAACGCCGATGCCGAGGGCTCCGCCGGAAGCGCCTTCTCCGATGATGGCACAGATAACGGGCACGCGTAAGCGAATCATTTCATAGATATTCCGGGCGATGGCCTCTCCCTGTCCTCTTTCTTCGGCTTCCATACCCGGGTATGCTCCGGGAGTGTCGATCAGGGTGATGACGGGTTTGTCAAATTTCTCCGCCAGTTTCATCAGGCGGAGAGCCTTGCGATATCCTTCGGGATTAGCCATCCCGAAATTGCGCATCTGCCGCATTTTGGTATTGGTCCCCTTTTGCTGTCCGATCATCATCACGGTCTGACCATCCAATTGAGCGAATCCACCCACCATGGCTTTGTCGTCGCGGACATTCCGGTCACCAAAGAGCTCCACGAAATTGTCGCACATTTTCTGGATGTACTTGAGAGTATAGGGACGGTCGGGGTGCCGGCTCAGTTGCACTTTTTGCCAGCTCGTCAGGTGCTGGGTGATCTCCCGGCGTTTCTCGATGATCTGGTCCTGCAGTTTTTTGATGGAGTCGCTGAGGTCTACTTTGGTCTTTTCAGCAGTTTGTTTCAATTTATCGATCTCATCAAAGAGGTCTTTGATGGGTTTTTCGAAATCGAGGAACTGACGATTCTTGTCTAGGGGCATAGTACATAAAGGTATGAGCTGTAAAATTAAGGGAACCGCCTTTTTTTGGGCAAGTTTTGTTGGATAAACTATAAATTCTCCTATCTTTGCCGTCCTAAAAATCGGCATAAAAAGCTGATTTCGGGATGGATCGGGTGCGAACCTGGTTAGCGTGCTGGTTTTTCTAAATATTTGGATCGGTAGTTCAGTTGGTTAGAATGCTGCCCTGTCACGGCAGAGGTCGCGGGTTCGAGTCCCGTCCGGTCCGCTAGGCGTCCCTTTGGGCGCCTTTTTTTGTAGCCAGTGCCTCCAAGTGGCGGCCTTAGCCACAGGAGAATCCTTTGTTGAATTTCTACCATTTTGAGGTTGATAATTAAAATTTCTTTAGATCTATATTTCCAAAAATGAAATGTTGCTTTAAATTAGCTTGCAATATTTCCGAGTTCTTCTCTACATGATTACGGAGTTTAATTGTATTCATCAGATAAACGAATAAGATTTTTGCTCGCTTTTACTTCGCAAAACTAACTTTCTTATGCTAGAAACTACAAGGTCGAAGAAAATTCAACACTACCTGAAGAGTCATCCAGAACAGCTAGTCAAAGAACAAGATAGCACTGCAACTTATCAATCAATTACCTCCGCATTCATGCTGGGTCGAAGCATTTTGTGGATCTGCGGCACTTACTTTAGGAAAAAGAAAATCCGCCATAGAAGTAATTAATGACATTGACGGCGAAATTATAAACGTTTTTAAGCAGCTTAGAGAAAATGAGATGGAATTGTGTAGACTAATTTCACTGACGCCCTACGCGAAAGACGAATTTGAAAATTCAAGAGATATAGATATCAATGACACCGAGCTTGAACGAGCACGAAAATTCTTAGTTCAGGCGATGATGGCAATAAATGGTGTTTTCGGAAAGGATAGAGGTGGGTTTTCATACTCTCAATCTTATTCGCGCAATGGACGAGACGCTCGAGTCAACAGATGGTATAATTTGCCTGAAAGGTTAACCGAGGTTGTTGAAAGATTACGAGATGTTCGAATTGATAATCGAGATGCTGTAGAATTATTAAAAATGTTCATAAAACGCCCGGCGACCCTGGTGTATTTAGATCCGCCGTATTTAGGTGAGCGCTCCAAAGGTTATACAAAAGATGCATATGATGAACAATTTCATGAAAAACTCTTGAGCGTCGCAATAAAAGGTCGATGCATGATATTTATAAGTGGATATGACAATGAGATTTACAATTCCATCTTGACAAAAAACAATGAATGGAGCAAAAGAACAATTGACACAATCACTAAGGATATTAAAGGAAATGGACATAAGCGTGAAGAAGTTGTCTGGATGAACAAATACTTCCAGGAAGCAATGAAAACAAATAAACATCTAATCAGATTGACTAAAAAGGAAATCAAGGAGAACAAACTAAACCCAGAACGGAAATAGATTAAAAACAATATTTTACCCTTTGCGAGAGTATTTCTCTGCCAGCTGCTGCAGCTTGTCGATCACTTCCGTGTTGTCCCGATGGACCCGATAATACCAAAGCGAACGGGTCAAACCCGTTACTCTGCAAGCCCTATCAATGGACGCTGGTTCCTCTTTTTGAACGTAGTTGCCAGCTGCAATTCGAATCCTCAAAAATCCAAACTTTAATGCTTCGATATTGGTAATTTCCTTGAGTGGATTTCTATATAGCCCTTACACCGAAGAGCAAAACAAAAACTGCAAACATCAAGTACATCATGAAGGTGTTTGTTTCTGAACGTTTCTGTTGTCGGAGGGAAAGACCGTCCTTGTGTACAGACTGTCGATCGCGATGTTGTCGTTCCATACTTCGATGCGGTCCTCATCAAGTAGCTGCCCAAAACACTTCGCGGCCAAATCCGCCTGAAGAAATATCCCTGCTTACACCCACTCCTCCGCCGCGTCTACCAGAGCCTTCCACAAGTGCAAAGCGAAAGAGCTTCGGACCATGACACGGTAACGAAACGGAGCAATGTGGCAGACAATCACCGGTGCCTTCGCCATGAGCCCCTGGGAGACACTTGCAATAGGGAAACTTTTTTCCCGGAGATCCTGATCCCAAAGATGGGCGAGCACTTCACGAACCTTGGGTCCTTCAAGTTCAATGGTAGTTCGCTGGCCGCTGACATCAACTACGCTGAAATGATACTGGTTCTTCAACAGCAGCCGTGCGAGCTTCTGCTCAGCTTCTTGGAATCCTACAATAAGCCACCAGTCCGGTGCAAGGCACAGGGCATGAGCTTCACCTCCACCGGATACTGACCCCCCCAGGGTCTGGCCTGGCTTCCCCGGCAGATCCATGCCCAGCGCTTCAGCGACTGCGGCTTGCGTGGAGGTCCCGGGCGCCACACGAAGATCGATGCTGTGCAATCCTGGCAATTCACGAATCGCCACCGTAGCGACGGTTCCCATGTTCATTCCTTCCAGCGGACTTTCTTTGGCTATCATATGTGAGTCTTTATGAGTCTCTTCGAATGTTCTCCTTGTCAATGAATACAGCGTCGCAGATGGTGGCACGCAGCATTTTTTTTCCAATGGACACGGCCACCACTTCACCCATCCGGTTCAAGCCATCGGCCACCAGTGCCAGTGCGAACGCACGCCCAAGCGTCGGCGAATAGTAAGAACTCGTCACAAAACCGGTATGGCGGGTTTTGCCATGCTCGTCCGGGTGTGCGTTAAGTACGGTGATGTATGCTCCCTCTGGAACGACTTCCTCATCGTTCTCTGGCAGAAGGCCAACCAGCTGATGTCTTCCCGTTCCTTTCAGATAAGGCAGCTGAAAGGAACGCTTCCCAATGAACTCCTTCTTTTTAGAAACAATCCATGACATGTTGAGGTCA
>DATHGW010000424.1:0-2732 GCA_035317445.1 Puia sp. | reverse complement strand
TCGCACTTGAAATGCTTGACAGGTGCTGCGGTGCGCTCATCCTGTCCATTATTGCCATAGAGGTATTGAAAAAAATTAGTCTGTTTGAGGTCCTGCTGATATCGTATGTTCTGATTGTGGACAGCCTCATTAGTATTTATGTTGCCACTGGTCCATTAAAATTTATTTTAGGCATTATCGCGAGGTCTCTCTTTAGCCTTGCGTTCCTGAGGCTTGCGGTGTTGGCTTTCAGGCAGAGGAATTTCATTATTGGGATCGTGGCCTCGAGCAGCATTCTGCTCAATGTTATCTTTGTTATTGCCGAACTAACCGCTTTTAATATTACCGGTGTCTATCTTTTCTTCAATTCATTTTTCTGCTTCATCATGATCACCATTTATGTGGCCTCAAAATATGCAGGCAAAAGCAGGAACCTGCTCCTTCAACTGGATCAGATCAATAAGCTCTCAAAGGAAAATCTTGCCCGGGAAAAAGAGAAACAACAAATGCTCGCTGCCCAAAATGAAATGCTGGAAGCACAGGTCGTAGACCGTACGACCGCGCTCACCCATTCCCTGAATGAACTCAAAGAAACCCAATCCCAGCTCATCCAGTCCGAAAAAATGGCTTCCCTTGGCGAGTTGACCGCGGGTATTGCGCATGAGATCCAGAATCCGCTGAACTTCGTGAATAACTTTTCTGAGATCAATACGGAATTGATCGACGAAATGAACCAGGCGCTGGACCAGGGAAAATTGGCAGACGTGAAATCGGTTTCACAGGATATCAGGCAGAACCAGGAAAAAATTAGCCATCACGGCAAGCGGGCAGACTCCATCGTAAAAAGCATGTTACTGCATTCCAGGACAAACACCGGCCAGAAGGAAGCGACCAACGTCAATGCATTGGCCGAAGAATACCTGAGACTGAGCTACCATGGCCTTCGCGCAAAAGACAAGTCTTTTAACGCAACACTGAACACGAATTTTGATGAAGCGGTCGGTGAGCTGCAGATCGTTCCCCAAAACCTGGGCAGGGTATTGCTGAACCTGTTCAATAATGCCTTTTATGCCGTTTCAGAGAAAAAGCAGAAGCTTGGGGAAGGATACAGCCCAACGGTATGGCTCAGTAGCCAGAAACTCGGAGATAGGATCGAAATCAAAGTGAAAGACAACGGCGACGGTATACCCGAGAAGATTTTGGATAAGATATTTCAGCCGTTTTTTACAAGCAAACCGGTGGGACAAGGAACAGGATTGGGCCTTTCTCTGAGCTACGATATTGTCACCAAAGAACAGCGCGGTCAATTAAAAGTACAGTCTGAAGAGGGAGAGTATGCGGAGTTTGTGATCCAATTGCCACTCGACTCCTGAGCCCGTCATTTGGGGAGAATTTGTTTACCAAATAATGAGGTTTTACGTCTAAAAAATCTATCTTAACTTGCAAACTGAATTATGAAAATATTAGTTGTCGATGATGAAAGGGATATACAGACCTTGTTTGAACAAAGGTTTAGAAAGGAAATCAGGAGCGGTGAGATGTTTTTCATTTTTACCTATTCAGGCGAGGAAGCGCTTGCTTACCTTACCCAACATGTTTCAGAAGCGGTTTTGATCTTATCAGATATCAACATGCCTGGCATGAATGGCTTCGAGTTGCTTAAACAGATCAAATCAAAATTTGAATCCCCACCCCCCATTGTCATGATGATTACTGCTTATGGCGATTCCGAGAATTACAAATTGGCCATGAGCCTGGGTGCCGATGACTTTTTGACCAAGCCACTGGATTTTAACCTCTTGAAAGAAAAATTAAAACACATAGCGCATGACCAAAATCCTGGTGGCTGATGATGAGGCCGACCTGGAAATGCTGATCAAGCAGAAATTCAGGAGGCAGATCAGGGAACGTCAATATGCATTTGTTTTTGCTGTGAACGGACAGGACGCACTGGATAAGCTGAAAGAACATACCGATGTTGTCCTGGTCCTCAGTGATATTAACATGCCCGAAATGGATGGATTGACCCTGATCAGCAAACTGAATGAATACAGCCCGCTGATCAAGGCCGTCGTCGTTTCTGCTTATGGTGACATGGACAATATCCGCACCGCGATGAACCGGGGCGCTTATGACTTCCTGACCAAACCGGTTAATTTCGAGGACCTGGAACTGACAATTGAAAAAACCATCAAGCATGTAAGCCAGTTGCGCGACACCTTGAAAGCGATCAAAGAAAACAATATCCTGCGGATGTATGTCGACGAAACTGTGCTCAACTTCATGAGCCGGCAGGAATTTGAATCTTCCCTGCTACAAAGTGAAACCATCGAAGCCACCGTTGCCTTCATCGATATCTGCAATTTTACTTCTATCTCGGAAAATGAATCCCCTAATACGGTGGTCAATCTATTGAACAATTATTTTGACGTGATGGTCAAGGAAATCATCGCCCAAAATGGGTATGTGGACAAATTTATGGGTGATGCGATCATGGCCGTCTTCAAAGGAGATTATCACCTTGACCGGGCGATTGATGCCTGCCTCCAGGTGCGTAAACAGATCGGCAATCTTCCACAACCGGAAAACCTGGCCTTTCTGCCCAAACTCGCCATCGGCATCAACAGCGGTGAAATGATTTCAGGGAATATCGGGTCGGGAACGCTGCGTCGGTTAGACTATACCGTGATCGGGGACTCTGTGAATACTGCACAGCGCCTGCAAAGTGTTGCGAAAGACGGGCAAATTGTCAT
>DATHGW010000423.1:0-2989 GCA_035317445.1 Puia sp. | reverse complement strand
GCTTATGCAAAAAGAATGATAGAAATGGGTGCAAGGGGATATGTAACTAAAAATTCATCCAGGAACGAAATGATTAAAGCGATCCTGGCGGTAAATGATGGCAAGAAATATATCTGTGACGAAATCAAAAATATCATTTCCAGTCAATTATTAGAAGAGACTCCTGTTGTTCCCGATATCAACGCATTGAGCCGAAGGGAAATCGAGATCATTAACTTTATCAAGGATGGATTCCGCTCCAGGGAGATCGCTGTCAGGCTTGAGCTTTCTTTAAAAACGGTAGAAGTGCACCGCCATAATATCCTAAAAAAATTAAAGTTGAAAAACGTAGCAACCCTGGTAAACTTTATCCATAACAGTTCAGGTATTATTAGAAAAATATGAGTATAAAAAAGAACTTCCCTAATCATAGGTCTGCCTGACATCCGGCTGACATTTCAACATGGTCAAATATTTTTGCATTTTCCTTAAATGACCCTGTCAAATAACATTCCAGTTGAGTCCAGTACCTTCAATATATTCTTTCCATTCCTGTAGAATCGCTTCTCTCATTTCATCTACCTCCCAGGCAGTTGCGCTGTTGGTTACTGCTTTATCTATGATGAATTTACCTTTATCGGTTAAATAGAATTCCAGTACCTCTTTCGTTCCATTGTTCCTGGTTAGCATCATGAGGAACTTGTAACCTGAACCCAGTGGACCATATGTCATGGATATATGGTTTCCTGATTTCAAAGAGATTAGTTTACCTATTCCTTTCATTGTAGTCCTTTAGTCCCGCTATAAGTAAGATAGTGATTTGTTTGATGGGATTTTGCAGAAGTATTTCTTTTATGAGTTACTCAATTGTTGTTTTTACCGTGTCTCTTTCCGCCTCGTTCATAGCTTCCTTGATTCCGATTGATATTACAAGGAGAAGATTAGCCCTTTGTATTTCTTGATCTCCCCAGGTTAGCTCATTACTTTTCTTGTCATAAACCATAACAAATGAATCAGAGAAAGGATAGGGAAGGCCTCTGTCTTTTAAAACAATATTGCAAAAGATATCCTTTATTTCATATACAAGTTGATAGGTTGCGTTATAAGACCTTTCCTGGTAATTAAATTTGAATTCTATCATACGAGCTAGCATTTGGTATCGTGAAGGTCAGTAGATTCCGGGGAAAATAAAATATGTATTTGCCACTTGGACCCTCATCATTTCCGTACCAATCCTTGTAACTCATGGATATTTTGGCCAGTTGTTGACCCCCTAGTCTTCCTGTTTGACAATTTCTTTCACGATCATGTACTTGCGATCTTCTCTTTCAAGATATCCATAATCATAGCAGAAGCAATAACTATCGTCATTTCTCGTGATGAAAGTATGCGTGTGGTACCTAAAATTAAAACCCTTTTGTAGTAATTGTTTCTCTGTCAGGCTCCGCGTCTTCCGGGTCCCAAGCAGGTCACGGAGGATCCTGCGGTTCTTTTTTAAAGCGAGATCAATAATCCGGATATCCTTGTGCTCAGATTTTGATTGCTCGTTGAAGTAGGCGTTCCTGCAATCATTGTCGCAATACATCTTATCACTACGTCCTTTCAGCAGTTTTTCACAATAACGGCAATATGTTTTTTCGCCATTCATGGTACATAAAAATATAGAAAATTAACCGTTTTAAAATGCTTCTAAATATTTCTATCTACATAGTAACCATTAAAAAATGGAAATCGCTTTTGCACGATATCATCTTTGTCTGGTCAATTAAACCAATTATTAATTATAAAACAAGGTTATGGAACAGAACAAGGTACAATTGATCGGATATGTCGGAACTAGCCCCGTTATGAAGAAATTACCGGATGGATCAAAGCGGGCTGGACTTAGGGTAGCGACACATCATTTAATAAAAAAGAAGGATGGCACGAAGGACTATCAGACCATCTGGCACGACGTGGTTGCATGGGATAAGACAGCAGAATATGCGGAAAGGTCCTTTGTCAGGGGTAGCCATATCATCGTGGAAGGGAGTATAGTTTACCGTACCTATTCAGATCAGCTCGGGCATACACGTTACCTGACCTTTATCCAGGCAAAAAATCTCGTTAATCTTGATCGCTAAAATCAAAAGCTCATGCTCGCAAAATTATATGGGAGCGCGCTTCATGGCGTAGACGCCATTCAGATTACCATTGAAGTCAGTGTAAGCAATGGGATTGGTTACCTGATCACCGGCCTCCCGGATGACTCCATAAAGGAAAGCCTGGCCAGAATTGCCATCGCCATTTCAAGCAATGGATATTTTATGCCAAGAAATAAACTGGTGATCAATCTTGCCCCTGCCGGTGTACGTAAAATGGGAACAGCATTTGACCTTCCGATCACCCTTGGCATCCCGATGGCCTCAGGGCAACTGACTGATCTTGGCAAATTGAAAGATTATATCCTGGTCGGTGAAATAGGACTGGATGGAAAGATATATCCTGTAAGAGGCGCGCTGAATATGACCTGCCAGGCAAAAAAGGATGGCTTTAGCGGGATTATGCTTCCGGAAGCTAATGCTGCTGAGGCCGCAGTGGTAAAAGGAATTAACGTTTTTTCCTTTAAGTATTTGAAAGAAGTCATTGAATTTATTAATATGGATTGTGCTAAGGAACCTATTAAGCTGTCTACACACAGCCTTTCGAATAGTTACTCACCTGAGCTGGATTTTAAAGATGTAAAAGGTCAGCAAAATGTAAAACGTGCTCTGGAGATCGCAGCAGCGGGAGGTCACAACGCATTGCTGATCGGACCTCCCGGTATAGGAAAGACCATGCTGGCAAAAAGACTGTCTTCAATTTTACCTCCCATGACCTTAGCTGAATCTCTTGAAACGACACGGGTACATAGTGTCGTAAATAGCGGTGAATCTCTTTCTGGCCTCGTAACCGAAAGACCTTTCCGTAGTCCGCATCATACGGCCAGCGATGTGGCGCTTGCAGGTGGTGGCAACTTCCCCGTTCCGGG
>DATHGW010000422.1:0-3672 GCA_035317445.1 Puia sp. | reverse complement strand
ACTGTATACTTTGAATAATGATTTTTCTGGCTTCCTTATTGGCCTTTTGACGGGCGTCCTCGATGATTTCCTGCTGAATGGCAAAGGCCTGCGTATGCGCCTCATTCTTCAGGGTTTCTATCAACTGTGTTTTGGCTTCCTCGGCTGTCAGGGCTGCAATCTTTTCGAGGCGGCGGATATGTTCCTCCTGGTGTTTCTCGAGTTCCGTACGCTTCTGATTGACAACATCGATCTGCCTGTTGAGGTTTTCTTTAATGGTATCATTTTCCTTGGCCTGGCGGTCAAGGTTTTCCAATTTCTGATTGATTCCCTGTTCTTTCTGCTTGACCCTGGTTTCGGAATCATTTAATCTCCGGTTCCTGTCCAGAACTTCCTTATCATGCTCGGCTTTGAGTTGAACGAATCTCTCCTTGGCTTCTAAAATTTTTTCTTTCTTGAGGTTTTCCGCGGCGGTCTTGGCATCTGCAACGATCTTGTCTGATTGTTGCCTGGCCTCTTCAACCTGTTTTTCGGTGTTTTTTGCAAACATAAACCGGCCGGCAACTACACCCACAATAAGGGCTATGCCACCTATGGTGATCATCAAAATATTCGAATCCATTGAATCTTAAGTTTAAAATGTTCACAATCGTGTTTTTAATCTCCAGTTTCATAATAGCCTGGACCGTGTTGGTGGGCGAAGATAAGCATTTTGAGAGAAGGCGTTCACACTGAATGATTAGCAAAAATTTATAGGGCTTTGTCGAGCTGTTCCTCCATCTTTTGAAATAAGGCAAGTACTTCTTCGGGTAATTGGTCGGCTGATGCAATAGCCTGCGTCGCATACCATAGCACAACCATGGCTATATAGTCCTGCATGTCCTTACCTGCAAACTGGGTCTTGTATTCGATGATCTTGTCATTAATGATTTTAAGGGTCTTCCTTACTGCTTCTTCGTCTTTGGGATAAATTTTAACCCGGTATGTCCGGTCGCCTATGACAACATTAATTGGGATTAAGTCTTGCATAGTTCAAATACTTGTTTTAAATTTATTCACATGTTATTCACAGCCAGATCTTCCTTTTTCGAAGTTAAGGCAGTTTTGTAATTCGTTTATTCAATTTCGCATAAATTTTTGACGATTGTGTTAACCCATCCAATGTCCATATGAACCTGAAATTAAAGTCACCGGTATTTATCGACCGCCTGACGTTCGAACTCAACCATCCCCAAACCTACATGCTCAGGGCCGTATTAAAAGATGACAAGGGAAGTGTTTGCAGTGCGCTCGAAACGGAGGTCAAAACAGGTCAGCAGGTGCTGGATTGGGAAGGGCTCAGCGAATTACCTTATGGAGTATATACCCTCGAAATCCTGGGTGGAACCACCGAAATGAAAGTGAAACTGGTTAAACGGGTTTGATCATTCACTCAACAACGCAATACAGCGGTCGATCTCCTTCACATATTGGTTTAGTCTTTTTTCGAATGCCTTTTTCTCCGTATCATTCATTTCTCCCTTCGACAATTTCAATATTTCTGATTGTTGTTCCAGTTTTTCTGATTGCTCGATCAATGCCTGATAGCGGCTGTTGGTACCCTGAATCTCATGTTTCAGCCTTTCGTTTTCTTTCAGCAACAGTTTTTGTTTCTTCAGCAATTGCTGAAGCTTTTCATTGACTCGTTTTAATTGCTCTTCGAACGGGTGCATGAGAAAGAAATTATTGATGACCGGGAATATCCTTGTTCAATTTACTGAGGATTTTTCATTTTATTTCCTGATTTCCGCATCCATTTTTTCTTCAAAGGTCTGGATGATCCGATTCATCATCGCGTCAATTTCTTTGTCCGTCAGGGTTTTTTCCTGATCCAGGAATGTGAAACTGATGGCCATGGACTTTTTATCCCTGCCAAGTTTTTCGCTTTCAAAAATATCGAACAACCTGACCTGCTGTAGTTTATCGAGTTTGATCTGATCAATGGCCTTTTCTAGCTCTTCATAGCGAACGGATTTGCCGACCACCAGGGCCAGGTCGCGGTAAACGGGCAGCTGCCTGGGCAGTTCCTGAAATTCTATTTTTTGGCCAGCCAGCCTTTCCTGCAAAGCATCCCAGTCGAAATCGGCGTAGAAAACCGGTTGCCTGATGTCAAAACGTTTGCAAATCTCCTGCTGAACCCTGCCCGCTTCAAGAAACGTTCTGCCGCCCGCTGCAGCCCGCAGGCCTGTACCCAGTTTCCTGGTTTCCGCCAGATCAAAAGCGAGCTCTTCCATATTCAGCAAACGGAAGATATTGGTGCATACCCCTTTCAGGTGATACAGGTCCGCAGACCTGCCCTTATTCTTCCAGGAGTCCTCCGACAGGTTTCCGCTAACGTACAGGCACAAATGATTTTTTTCTGAATACTTTCCAATGCCGGTCGTATGATAAGTCTTTCCGAATTCAAAGAATTGACAATTGTTGTTCTTGCGGTTAAAATTATAAGCCAACGCTTCCAGGCCGGATTCCAGCAAGGAGGGACGCATCACATTCAGATCCGCACTCAGGCTATTAATCATTTTCACTGTACTTTCTAATTCATCATTTGAAAAATACGCGCCGTTGGTTATTGAGTTGGTCAGAATTTCATGAAAACCCAGCCCAACCAGGTAACCAGACAATTTCTCCTTGTAAGCTGCCGCATCCCGATCAGCCTCTACCGAGGGCGAGATCCGGATGGAAGAAGGAATAGGGATGTTATCGTATCCATCGATCCGCATGATCTCTTCTGCGATATCTGCAGGCAAAGTGATATCAGGTTTATGAAAGGGAACCGCCAGCAAAAGCTCATTCTTTGTTTCTTTTAAAATATCAAACCCGAGTGCCAGCAGGATATTTTTAACGGCAGCAGGCTGATATGTTTTGCCGCTGATCTTCGTGAGGTATTCATAACGAATGGTAACCTGTGTTTTTGAGCGGGGCCCGGGATATTGGTCTACAACCCCTGATGTAATCTCAGCATAAGCCAGCTCTTTGATCAGCGAAGCTGCCCTTTGCAGCGCATAGACACAATTCGAAATGTCCATTCCTTTTTCGAAATGGGTCGCGGCATCGGTTCTCAATTGATGCGAAAAAGAGGTTTTGCGTATCCCGGCCGGATTAAACCAGGCGCTTTCCAGAAAGATATTCTTTGTTGAAGCCTGCACGCCGCTGTTCAATCCGCCAAATACCCCGGCAATACACATGGCTTCTTCAGCATTGCAAATCATCAGGTCATCGGCATGCAACGTTCTTTCTTTTTCGTCAAGCGTAATAAACTTAGTGCCCTCAGGTAATTTTTTTACGATCACCACATTGCCTTTGATCTTGTCTGCATCGTATGCATGCAGGGGCTGGCCGGTTTCATGCAACACAAAATTGGTCATGTCAACGATATTGTTGATGGGCCGGATGCCGATCGCTTTTAGTTTTTCCTGCATCCAGGCAGGTGATGGTTGAATTCGGATCCCGCCAAGCGAAACACCACAGTACCTTTCGCAGGCAACCGGGTCTTCAATGCGCACGGTTACCGGATGCCGGTTGTTTTCCACGATAAACCCCCCGGTGCCGGGTGATTTGACCTTATATTCTTTTTGTTCATGGTGCGACAAATAGGCGCAAACATCGCGGGCTATTCCGAGATGGCTCATGGCATCCATCCGGTTCGGCGTCAAA
>DATHGW010000421.1:0-3382 GCA_035317445.1 Puia sp. | reverse complement strand
GAGATCATCCAGAATGCAACGGCCGAAATCGACCGGGGCGATAAAATCGCATTGATTGGAGCCAACGGAAAAGGCAAATCAACTTTATTACGCATCATTGCCGGCACCGAGCCGTTCAGCGGAGAGCGAATTCCCGGACATAATGTGGAGCAAAGTTTTTATGCCCAACACCAGCTCGAAGCCCTTCACGCCAACAATACCGTGCTGGAAGAGATGCAGGGCTGTGGCAGCCAGAAAAACGAACTGGAATTGCGAATATTATTAGGATGTTTTCTATTCAGCGGCGACGATGTAGAAAAAAAGATCAAAGTCCTGAGCGGTGGCGAAAAAGCAAGGGTAGCTCTGGCAAAAACAATCGTAAGTAAGGCTAATTTCCTACTGCTCGATGAACCGACAAATCACCTCGACATGCACTCCTGCGAACTGTTGGTGGAGGCCCTGAACAAATATGAGGGAAGCTTCATCCTGGTAAGTCACGACCGTTATTTCATCTCCAAAACCGCCAACAAGATCTGGGAAATTGACGATTTACAAATAAGAGAATTTAAAGGTGGCTATGAAGAATGGGTGGATTGGAAGACGCGAAAGGAAGATGGTTTGAAGCTGGCGGCGGAAAACAATAAACCGGCAAAAAACCAGGCAGCGAAGCCGTTGAAACAGAACGCGGTCAACAAGCAGCAACAAACCGTCAATGCTCCCATCGACAAAATGCAAAAAAAAGAGCTCCAGAAACAGCAGCGTCTTTTTCAAGAGCTCGAGGAAAAACTCGCCCAGCTCCGGGAAAAGAAAGACCAGTTAGAATCAGCCCTGGCACATCCCGATACTTATTCGGACAAAAGCAATTTTGTTAAAACCGAAGCAGATTATAAGGAAGTCAATGAGGAATTGCTGCGCGTAAATCAACAATATGAATCCCAGTTCGAAAAAATTGTTTCGCTTGAAGCAAAACAATAATGCGCGCGGTCAAACAGGCTGAAAATTATATTATCGCAGGTCAACTTTCATTGCTAAATTGTAGCAGAAACCTGGCAGTTCGTTTTCATGAGATACTCGTCCCTTTTTTGCATATTTCTTCTTCTTTCTTTGGTTGGATTTGCCCAAAATCAAGCTACCCACCGGCCAAAATTGGGTCTTACATTAAGCGGTGGAGGCGCAAAGGGGCTGGCTCATATTGGCATACTCAAAGCCATCGATTCCGCCGGACTTAAAATTGATTATGTTACAGGCACCAGCATGGGCGCAATCATCGGAGCGTTGTATGCAGTAGGCTACTCCGGTGATTCCATCGAAACCATAACAAGAAAAATTGACTGGGACCTGGTTTTGTCCAACCAGTATCCACTGCGCGATATCATCATGCAGGAAAAAAGCGAATATTATAAATATGTGCTGGAGCTGCCCTGGGTGAATCATTGGTTCCGTCTCTCGACCGGTGTGCTGGAAGCCCAGGAACTTTGGATAAAATTTTCTGAACTTTTTTTCCCTGTCTACGCAACTAAAAAATTTGATCAGTATTCTATCCCATTTAAGTGTATCGGGACGGATATTTCCAGCGGGGAGGCGGTTGCCATAGATAGTGGTGAGATCATTTCCGCAGTAAGGGCCAGTATGGCCATCCCTTCTCTTTTTACGGCAGTACAATACAACGGCAGGAAACTGGTGGATGGAGGAATTGTAAGGAATTTCCCGGTAAAAGATGTCAAGGATATGGGAGCAGATATTGTGATCGGAAGCAATGTGGCCAATGCTCTTTTAGCGGGCGATAAAATAAACAACGTGGTCCAGGTCCTTTTACAGATTGCATTTTTCAGGGAAGCAGAAGATACCCGCAAGGAAGTTCCACTCACGGATATTTACGTTCCGGCTCACCTGGAAAAATATTCCATGGGAAGTTTTGGTTCGGCGGAAGACATCCTGCAGGCAGGGCTCGAAGAGGGGAGGCAGCTTTATCCCAGATTAAAAAAGCTCGCCGATTCGCTGGACGCCATCTACGGACCAGTTGAAAAACCAAGGTCAAAATTGCCGGAAGTGTCCAGCGTTAATATATCATCGTACGAAGTAAATGGAAATCATCATACCACAACTGACTTCATTGTGCAGAGTACAGATATCCTCACGCAACATTATTACACGCCCAAAAACCTGTCGCGTATGGTACGCCGGACGGCGGGGACGAGGTATTATAACCGGGTCACTTATTCGCTGCAACCTCAACCTGACAGCAGTTGCAAAATCATTTTCGACGTCAATGAAAACCCCCTGACCTTTGCCAAAATTGGATTGCATTACAACCAGTTCAGCGGGATCAGCGCAATATTAAACCTGACCTCAAGGGATTTCTTAACTCCCAATTCGCGCAGCCTCGTTACCGTGAATATCGGCCAGAATTTTCGGGCCAGGGCAGAACACCTGCAGTATTTCGGAAGGGAAAGAAATATCGCTGTTACGATAGCGCCACAGTTTGAGCAGTTTAACATTACCACCTATAGGAACAGCAAGGAAGCGGGTTTATACGATCAGCAATATTTCCGGGCTGATGGCCGTTTTGGCATCTCGACCAATCGGGATGTCACGCTCGGAGTTGGAACAAGATACGAATCCATCAGGTACAATCCTTCTCTGGCATCCGTGGTCAATTTCAGTGGATCCAATCATTTCACGACGAGTTACTTTTTTATCAGGCAAAATACCCTGGACAGGTCCATCTATCCCAAACGCGGGTTTAAGCTGGATGCTGAAGGAGACCTGGTGTATGCGCAACACCCCGGCGTCACGATCAATTCCAATGGTAATATCTCCGATACCAGTGTTTCCAGGGACCCTTATTCAAGGGTCTGGCTTCACATGGAATCCTACGCCAGCCTCAGCAAACGCAGCGTTTTGCTGCTGGATATTCAATCCGGTATTAATTTTAATTATGGCAACAGCGTGATGAACGAATTTTCCATCGGCGGCCTAACCAATCTTTTTCACAACCAGGTGACTTTTTCGGGACTTCGTGAAAATTCGTATTATTCGAACAGCTTAGCATCGATGCTGGTAGGACTTCGCTACCAGTTGTTCAGCAGCGTTTACCTGACGGGCAAGGTCAATGCCCTGTTGAGCAATTTTGTAAGCAGCAGCAGGTTTCTGACGAGCCCTGATTTCCTTTCAGGTTATTCTTTAACTTTTTCGTACAATTTTGCGCTGGGGCCTTTGGAGGTGAGTGTCATGTATTCCGATCAATGGAAGAGAGTATTGGGGTATATTAATATCGGGATTCCATTTTAATTGCATACGAACTTTTGTACATTCTTACTCCCTCGCCTTAATGAAATCACTCACCAGGTAACTGATCAGTTTGCCGGTCGTGTCTGATTTTCTTCCATCATTGAGGCGGGCA
>DATHGW010000420.1:0-3998 GCA_035317445.1 Puia sp. | reverse complement strand
CGATTGACATTCCCGGTACCGCCATTATATGCAGCGATGACCAGAAGCCAGTCGCCCAGTTCTCCGTACAGATCCTTCAGGTACAAGGCAGCGGCCCGGGTACTCTTGGGGTAATTCTTGCGTTCATCGTATTTGCGGGTGACCTTAAGTCCTAAAATGCGCGCGGTGGCAGGCATTAACTGCCATGGACCAACGGCACCAACCCATGAAACTGCTTTGGATTTCAACTGGGATTCAATGACTGCCAGGTATTTCAGTTCGGTAGGAAGGCCATATTGGGCAAAAATACCATCGATCAGGTTAAAATAAGGTCCGCACCAGGTTTTCATTTCAGCCAGATCTTCTTTATTCTTTCCGATATAGTCCTGAACAAAATTGATCGCCCGGGGATTCAGCTTTGAACCATTGCTGGCGTTCATCGCGTCGGCCACGAATAACCCCGTGAAGCCCTCCTTAATGTCTTTTTTGTGGTAAATAGCAGTATCTGAAGTTTTTGTGATGGTGGAGGATTTGGAAAGGAGTTTTGATTTCTTCCCCTTCAAGCCATTATCGGCATATACCCCAGTCATCCATCCCAAACAGATGATGCTGAACAATAGAAGTCTTGTACACATCTCAAAAAGATTAAAAGATTTATAGACCAGATATCTGGCTTATAAATTTTTCAAGGGATGGATCATGTAACGGATAATGATTCGGATGCACTAATCGATCTTAACCCGAATTCTCATAAAGTAGGATTTTCGTAGGACTTATATTGTTGCATCAGGTGATGCGAGAACTGCAACAAAGATAATTCTTTAAATCGGTTCGTCATAGCTTGGATACCAAAAGGCATGCCATTTGTGTGTCGAAATAAGGGGAGGGAAATGCCGGGAATTCCGGTCAGGTTTGCATAAACCGTATAGATATCAGCGAGATACATCGAAATGGGGTCAGCCATTTTCTCGCCGATCGGGAAGGCCGTAGTAGGGGCCGTTGGAAGAAGAATAAAATCAAACTCATTGAAGATCAATGAAGTCCGTTCTGTTAATAACTTTCTGACCTGCTGGGCCTTACTAAAGTAGGCGTCGTAATATCCTGTGCTTAACACAAAGGTTCCCAACAAGATACGTCGTTTAGCTTCCTTTCCGAAACCTTCAGAACGGTTCTTTTTGTAAAATTCTGTCAAATTTAAACCAGGTTTGGCAGACCTGTGTCCATATTTGACCCCATCGAAACGGGAAAGATTAGAAGAGGCCTCCGCAGTCGTCAAAACATAGTAGGCCGGAACAATATAATCAAGATGCTCAAAATCAATCTCTTGAACAAAGTGTCCATCCTCGCGCAGTTTGTCCATAAGGCCGGTGATCCGGCTCCGGATTTCGGGATCCAGGCCATCGTGATCGAGGGCCTCTTTGAAGACGGCGATCCGGCAACGGGAATTTTGTCCCTCTTCAAGGCTCTTCGAAAAGGATGCGATAGGCTGGCCGGAAGATGTGCCGTCGAAAGCATCCTTACCGGAGATGACTTCCAGTAACAAAGCAGCATCGGGGACCTGCCTCGCAAATATCCCAATCTGGTCGAAAGAAGAGGCATAGGCAATCAATCCGTATCTCGAGACCCTGCCATAGCTTGGTTTAAGCCCCACCACGCCGCAGAAATCCGCCGGCTGGCGAACAGAACCGCCGGTATCCGACCCCAGGCTCGCCATGCAAAGACCTGCCTGTACGGCAACGGCTGAACCGCCTGACGAGCCGCCCGGAACCCGGGTATTGTCCAATGCATTCAACACATGGCCATAGGCAGAGTTTTCGTTGCTCGATCCCATCGCAAATTCATCGCAATTCAAGTGGCCAATGATGATGGCTTCTTCCTGCAGCATTTGCTTTACAACCGTAGCATGATAGATGGAAACAAATCCTTGCAGGATTTTGGAAGAAGCGGTGACTGGATGGTCTTTATAACAAATAACATCCTTGATCCCGATGACCACACCATGTAATTTGCCCATGGGCTGGCCGGCATGTCTCTTTTCGTCGAGCGACTTCGCCGCTTTTAAAGCATCTTCCTTATATACCCGGACAAAAGCATTCAGGTATTTGAACGATTCAATCTTGTTTAAATAGTATTCGACGGCTTCCTGGCAGGAAACGGAGCCGCTTTGTAAAGCATTATGATAATCCTTTATTGAGTGGAATATAAACAATACCAATAACGATTTTTGGTAGGCAAAAATCGGTTATAATGTGTGCGCGATAAAAAAATTATTGCTGCGGAGTAGAAGGTTGCTTGTCTTTTTCGTTCATTCCTTCTTCCAGTTCCTTCTTCACATTGGTCTTGGCATCATTGAATTCGCGGATGCCCTTACCGATGCCACGCATGAACTCAGGAATTTTGCGGCCACCAAAAAGAATCAATACAGCGAGAACGATCAATATCCACTCAGTGCCACCCGGAGCTGACAACAGAAAAAAGACTTGCAAAAAATTAGTAAGCATGGTATCGTTATTTATAATTGTAAAGGTAACCTTTTTGCGAAGGAAAGGGTAATTTTTAAAATCCCGTTACAGTATCCCGGCTTTAACCAGTTTATAACAAAGCGGGCCGGAAAAAGTTGCCTGGCAGCCGATTAATCCCCGATAATTCTTTTTTCTTTGATGCGTGCACTCTTTCCGCTTCTATCGCGCTGAAAGTACAATTTAGCCCGGCGAACGCGACCCACTTTGCTCACTTCAATGGATTCAATATTGGGCGAAAACAAGGGGAAAGTTCTTTCCACACCGATCGAGTCGGATATTTTCCGGACCGTAAATGTGGCGGTATGGCCAACGCCCTGGCGCTTAATCACATCTCCCTTAAAACTCTGGATACGTTCCTTGTTGCCTTCTACGATTCTATAGTTCACCGTAATGTTATCTCCCGCTTTAAATTTCGGGAGTTCTTTTTTCTGAGTGAGTTGCTCATGTACAAATGCCAGCGCCGCGTTCATGACTTAAATTTTAGGGAGGCAAAAGTACAAACGTTTAGTGGTAATCCCAAATAAAACGAATTCGGCTCTTACCGTGCCACGTTGACCGCTCTCTTCTCCCTGATCACAGTCACTTTGATCTGGCCCGGGTAGGTCATTTCAGTCTGGATTTTTTGCGCTATTTCAAAACTCAGGCGATCGCTATCGCCATCGGTTACTTTATCTGCTTCAACAATCACTCGCAATTCCCTTCCGGCCTGGATGGCATAGGCTTTTTCAACGCCCTGGTAGGTCAATGCCAGGTTCTCGAGGTCTTTAATACGCTGAATGTATTGCTGCATGATTTCCCTCCGCGCACCCGGCCGGGCCCCGCTGATGGCATCGCAGGCCTGGACTATGGGTGAAATCACGTACTGCATTTCCACTTCATCGTGATGGGCACCGATCGCATTGACAACCGCCGGATTTTCTCCATATTTTTCGGCCAGCTTCATACCAAGGAGTGCATGGCTTAATTCGGTTTCTTCGTCGGGTACTTTGCCGATATCATGTAAAAGTCCCGCCCTTTTTGCGAGTTTGGGGTTCAGGCCGAGTTCTGCGGCCATGATAGAACATAAATTGGCTACTTCCCGACTGTGCATCAGCAGGTTTTGTCCGTAGGACGACCTGAACCGCATTTTGCCTACAATACGGACCAGCTCTTTATGAAGGCCATGGATACCCAGTTCGATGACGGTTCTTTCACCGATTTCCATCACCTGTTCCTCGATCTGTTTTTTGGTCTTTTCCACCACTTCTTCGATGCGGGCGGGATGGATCCTTCCATCTGCGACCAGGCGCTGCAGGGAGAGTCGGGCGATCTCACGCCCGAGCGGGTCAAACGAAGACAGGACAATGGCCTCTGGCGTGTCATCCACGATCAGATCCACGCCGGTCGCGGCTTCAATAGCCCTGATGTTTCGTCCTTCACAACCAATGATCTGACCCTTGATCTCATCACTTTCCAAGTTGAACACCGTGATGGTATTCTCAATAGCCTGTTCTGCGG
>DATHGW010000419.1:0-5719 GCA_035317445.1 Puia sp. | reverse complement strand
AACAACTTCATTTGTTTGAAGTGCCTTTTTATTATATTGAATATGGTATTGCGCAACTGGGCGCAGTCGGTCTTTGGATGCAATACAAGAAAGACAAGCAACAGGCCCTCGAGCACTATATCAATGCCTTAAGTCTTGGCGGAACCCAGACGTTGCCAAAATTATATGAGGCCGCCCAACTTCAGTTTAATTTTTCGGGTGACTATATCAAACAGCTCATGTGGTTTTTACGATCTGAAATGGAAAACCTACTAATAAGGAATTAAAATACCCTCAAAATGGTATGCCCCTGATGATGACAATATGGTTCTAACCATTATATTTGCAGTAACACGAATCCACAAACAGCCGCTGCACTATTTTGTATGCTGTTCTAAAATAGCTACTAATCAGAGCCTTAACCAAAAGTCCCGGTGTTTCTACATCGGGGCTTTATTTTTAGCGGCAGTTCTTGCAGATTCCGTTCACCAGCATTTCTGCACGGGAAGTGCTGAAGCCTGCAGGTAGCCTGACAGGAGGCACGGTTACATCATCGAGGCAAATGGTATTACCACACACATCACATACAAAGTGCACGTGATGATCTTCGTGGTGACCGGCGGAACAATTGTCTCTGCACAATGCGTATTGTACAAAATTATCCGCCGTAGGAATATTATGTATGATCCCTTTATCCAAAAAGGTTTGTAATGTGCGATAGATGGTTACCCGGTCAAATTCTTCCCCTACTTTTTTTTCAATGTCCCCATGAGAAAACGCACCGGGATGTTTCAGGAACAGGCTCAATATTTGTTTCCTGCTATCGGTTACGCTTAATTGATGGCGTTTTAAAATATCGTCGATTCTTGTGGTCATGCTTTATTGGGAATTGCTAATTATTGGCATACCGCGGGTTGGTGACTTTCTCCTTTAATAACTTTTGAATGTCCTCCTCGAGGTTTTTAATTTCTTCATTCTTTAACCCGTCATAGATCTTCCTGACCTGGCCATTTTTATCCACGACAGCAAAAAACTGCGTATGAATAAATTGATTCTTCACGTCGCCGTTGCTGTTTTTTGGATCATCCAGCAAATAACTAACCCTTGCTGCGCGATAAAGACTGTCCTTACTGCCAGTTAAAAAGAGCCAGGTTTTTGAATCCACCTGGAGGGAATCTGCATAGCGCTTCATTCTCCCCACTGTATCCGTTTCAGGATCTACCGAATGGGAAAGAATACGAAATTCAGGGTCCGATCTGAATTTTTCATATACAGCCCTGAGGTTGGTATTCATTTTAGGACAAATGCCTTTGCAGGTCGTGAAAAAATATTCCGCCACATATACTTTTCCGCTCACGTCCCTGTTAGTGATGGTCACACCATCCTGGTCTACAAAGGAAAATGGCTGAACACTGCTCAATATGGGCATTTTTATTTCGCCATAACCCGGAATGATCCTGGTAAGAACGAAATAAAAAACCAGGAACAATCCAGCGAAAAAAATGACGTAGAACCACCTTTTCTTGCTCATAATGAACCCTTTTAGGGAAATTCAAAGGTATGCCAGGCAGTGAAGTTAATTTTCACAGCAAAGCTAACAATATTTTTGCAACGCGGTTGCGTTTATATTATCTTTGCGGCTGATTTATGAGCATCAAACTGAATTTGGACGCCTTGGGAATTGCCGCATCCATCGCCTGTGCTATTCATTGCGCTGTTTTGCCACTCATCGTTTCCAGCTTACCTATCCTGGGCATCAATATCATCCACAACAGGGCGTTTGAATTTGGGATGATCCTGTTGGCCTTTTGCGTGGGGTCTTATTCACTTGCGCATGGTTACCGCAAACACCATGGCCGTTTTGCTCCTTTTCTGTTGTTTTCTGTCGGAATCGGCATTTTGTTGGCTAAACAACAGTGGCATCAATACGAATTATGGTTTCTTCCGTTTGCCGTGGTTTTTATCATAGCAGCGCATATCCTGAACTTCAGGCTTTGTCGGATCAGCCTCCATAAAAAGCCTAAAACGATGGAAGAGATTGAATTAGAAGGAATTCCCGATTTTAAAAACAAAGATTCCAACGATTTGTTACTTTTACAAGATAATAGGTGAATTATGATCAAAACAGGAAATCCGGTGATTAGCATTTATACCGAAATGACCCCCAATCCGGAGACGATGAAATTTGTGGCCAACAAGCTTTTGTATCCCGGAAAGAGCATAGATTTCCCGGATGTCGAGACCGCAAAACCCTCCGCCCTGGCAATTGAATTGTTCGGTTTCCCTTTCATTAAAAGCGTATTCATAGCAAGCAATTTTGTTACGCTGACAAAAACGGCGGATACCGACTGGAACGATGTGATCCCGACCATCCGGCATTTTTTGAAAGAATACCTGGAAGAAGGAAAGGCTGTGATCAATGAAGAGGAGATCATCGTAGCCAAGTCTGATGGAAATGCCATAGCCGCCGATGATACCGACATCGTTAAAAGAATTAAGGAACTATTGGAAAATTATGTAAAGCCCGCTGTTGAGATGGATGGAGGGGCCATCCAGTTCAGGAGCTACCAGGAAGGAGTTGTCAACCTCATGTTGCAGGGATCCTGCTCTGGATGTCCTTCTTCCATGATCACGCTGAAAGCCGGCATCGAAGGCATGATGAAACGCATGATCCCGGAAGTTAGAGAAGTAGTTGCTGAAGCCGAATAAATATATAATGAACGCTAAATAAAAATGCCTCCGTCGGGGAGGCATTTTCTTGTCATAAACTTTTTCAAAAGAAAAACTGCTCCTTCACGATCTTGCCATCCTTCACTTCATATACAGCAATTTCTTCCATCATTGATCTGCCCTGGCCCTTCATGGTAGCATCAATTCCAATGGCGAAGGATATATGGTTGCCTGCTACAAGCGGTCCACGGGTATATCCTCCATGGACTTCTTCTACCATATCCTGAAACATTTTCCCTTTCTTAATGATATTGTCAAGTCCTGTTACAGTCTGCAACCCTGGTGAGTGCGGTGGTTCAAGACTCACGGCATTTGGGCTGAACAATTCTTCCTGGGCTTGCTGCCATTTACCTTCTTTGAAAAGCTCGGTAAGGCGGTCGGCAATTTCCTGCGTGGTCATCACGGCGTCTTTTGTAATCATGATTGTAGTTTTTAATTGTGGAGAATAGGCTAGTGGGTTGTGGCAAGTGGCGAGTAGCAAGAAGGTTTTCTACTTGCTACTCGCCACTTGCCACTAGCCTCTTTAACCCCAAAAAGCTACGCCATTTTTCCAGACAGGTAAATTAAATATTCGTTAAGCCAAAAAATACCGGGATGAACGGCAGGGCATTAAAACCCGGGCCGGCAACTGGAATTTTCCCGTTATATTGCCAAACCATGACGATCGCGATCTTAGACTTATGGAACCAGTTTCTGGCAGACATACAACAGACCAGTCTGCTGGAATTCATCGCCGTTGTCAGTGGCATTGCGAGCGTTGTTTTCTCCAGGAGGGAAAATATCCTGGTCTACCCGGTAGGTATGATCAGCACTTCCATCTTTATTTATCTTTACATCAGGCACGGGCTCTATGCAGACGCTTCAGTAAATTTTTATTACACCGTCATGAGCATCATTGGCTGGTATCTATGGGCCCGGAAAAGAGATGGGATAAGCATCCTGGTTATCACAAAATCCAGCGCAAAGGATTGGCGGAATGCCCTGATTTTCTTTGCGGTCTCCTGGATCCTGCTCTTTGCCACATTAAGATTGTTCACAGACAGCACGGTTCCCATGGCCGATGCCTTTACCTCTGCAGCTGCATTTACCGGCATGTGGCTGATGAATAAAAAGAAACTGGAGAACTGGACCTGGTGGATCATCACCGACCTGGCATCGATTCCCCTGAATTTTTACAAACACCTGGTGTTTACCAGTTTTCAATACCTGGTATTTCTCATCCTGGCCATCATGGGATACATAACCTGGAACAAGAAAATCGAGCAGCATGCGACCCGTTAAAAAGATCGTCGTTATCGGGCCGGAATCAACTGGCAAAAGCACTTTGTGTGAACAACTGGCAGCTGCTTTTGATACGATTTGGTGTCCGGAATACGCAAGGGAATACCTCCTGAAATACGGAATGGAATACAGCTATGAGGATCTGCTGACCATTGCCAAGGGACAGGTTACTTTGGAAGAGCGTTATCTGAAGAGAGCAGCCAATGTACAACAAGAGACTCCTGACTCCCGACTCCCGACTCCCGACTCGATATTATTCATCGACACCGACCAGTGGGTCATGAAAGTCTGGTCAGAGTTTGTATTCGGTAAATGTAACCAATGGATCCTTGACCAGATCGTTTTGAGGAATTATGACCTGTACCTGCTTTGTAATACGGATCTGCTCTGGGTCAGGGATGAGCTTCGCGAATACCCGGACCTGGAAAACAGGGAAAGACTTTTCCACATCTACAAGGATATTATGATCAATCAGCAGATTCCCTGGGTGGAGATCAGCGGCAATAATGAACAAAGGTTCTCCATGGCAAAAAATGCCGTGGACCAGTTCATCCGGCAACATTCACTGGATTAATTTCTGAATGTCAGGCTCATCCTGCAGGCGATACATTTGAAGCAATATCCATGGATAACGGTTGGCCACATGCCGGGACAGCGGTTTAATGGTATACATTACAGGGTTGGGAAGACATGCCGCAACCATCGCGGCTTCCGTGCGGCTAAGATTTTTGGCTGGCTTGGAAAAATAATGTTTGGATGCCGCATCAATGCCATACACACCCTTCCCCATTTCACTCACGTTGAGGTACATTTCCAGGATTCTTTTCTTGCTCCAGACCAATTCAATCATGAAGGTAAAGTAGGCTTCCAGCCCCTTCCTGAACCAGGAACGACCCTGCCAAAGGAAAACATTCTTGGCAACCTGTTGACTGATGGTGCTTGCGCCATGCCGGGATTTGCTTTTTTGATTGTGCTTCATCGCTTTTTCAATGGATTTAAAATCGAATCCATCGTGATCGGGAAACTGCTGATCCTCCGATGCGATGATGGCAAGCTTCGCATACGGTGAAATGTTTTTCATGTCCACGTAATTCCGCTTCAGGCCATTCCCGCTAAACAAGCTTCCCAATTGGGTAAGCGTAAAAGGTGGATCAACCCATTTCAATAGCAGGATATAAAACAACTGGGCAAGGAACAAAAAAATAAAGATCCGTTTCAACAGCCGCCAGGTTCGCGGAACCAGCCCTTTTGTTTTAAAAGCCATCATTCATGTTTACGGTTGCAATATAATCCTCTGGATTAAAACGGGCGTTGCTCATTTTTATTGGGATTGATCTCGAGGTACTCGAGTGTATATTTTTTTCCGATCGGATATTTTTTATACTGTGCCGTGATGAGGAGGTATCCGCCGACGAGCAAAGCGCCTGCCGTGATATACCCTGCCGGCTTATACCACTGGTCAGCAGGATCGCCCCGGTATAATCCGTTTACTGCACCCAGTATCAGCACGCCACCGCCGGCGATCATCAGGATCAATCCGTCGGCCTTATAATTCAACTTGCCCCTTTCAAACCTGATCGTTTTGATTTCGTGATAATGAAATGGGAATGCATTTACAAAAACACTGTCGTGCCGGATCGCCGTAATCGTGCCTTCAAACCATTGGTCATAAATCGTCTCCATCACCAGGTACATCCCCGGGGAGTAAGTCCTGATGTTGGATCCATTT